>JAENVV010000181.1 GCA_016650365.1 Acidimicrobiia bacterium | reverse complement strand
TGCAGGTCGACGGGGAAGACCTGCTCGAGGTCCCACTAGTCGATCGCCTGGCGCGTTTGCATGCCATCGTGCCCGAAGGAATGCGAGTGCCCATTCTGGTCACCGACGACCCGGCCGAGGCTCAGGCCGCCCTGGACGCGGCAGTGAGGGCAGGTCACGAAGGTGTGATGGTCAAAGAAGCGGGCTCATCATATCTGGCAGGAAAACGAGGCTCGGCCTGGAAGAAGATCAAACCGGTCCACACGCTTGACCTCGTGGTTCTGGCCGCAGAGTGGGGTCACGGGCGGCGAACCGGATGGCTTTCAAACCTGCACCTGGGAGCACGCGATGGCGACGAGTTTGTGATGCTCGGCAAGACATTCAAAGGTATGACCGACGAAATGTTGGCCTGGCAGACCGAACGGCTTCAGGAAATCGAAGACCGTCGAACGAAACAAACCGTATACGTGCGACCTGAACTGGTCGTCGAGATTGCCATCGATGGGGTGGTGCGAAGTCCCCGTTACCCGGCGGGAATGGCACTCCGGTTTGCCAGGGTCAAGGGCTATCGACCGGACAAGTCAGCTAGTGCGGTCGATACGATCGAGACGGTACGCTCAATATTCGAAAGGTAGCGGGCCTACCCCTAAGTAGATCTGCATCGAAGCCGATAACCAAGCCTGAGACCCACGAGGCGGGAATATGCGCAGTCAGGTGTATAGACGGGAAATCGCCGGATCCGATTTGGTCAGGCTGTCCGGACATGGCGACGTGGTCAAAGTCGAATATGGCGGTGGGCAGCTCGGGCGGGTACCGATGTCCGAGGTTCGCCGGGGTGTGGCGCTTCCCCTGCCCGGGGGAGGTGAGTTGGCGCTCATGGGTGGGGACGGGGCGCACCGGATTGTTGTCAAACTCGATGGAGAACGGCTAAAACCGGTTGTCCCGGTCTTCAACTGGGCGGGGTATGCGCCGCTGGTTCTGCTTGCGGCAGCCGTCGGAAGTCTGACCATCGCCGGCCTGGCGTACGCAGGATACGAACCTGCCTGGCACCTGGCTATCCGTCGGGAGATGCTCCTGGTCGGCCTGGTCCTCCTCGTGGTCTATTGGTCCAGATCCCGCTGGGCAAACCTGATCGGTGCGGCCATGATGGTCCTGGATGTGTTCTGGGTGTTGGTCGCCGGTATTTGGAGCCCAACCTCGCTGTTGATGAGGGTATTGATTGCCGGGTACCTTGCCCGGGTCGCCTACGACGAATGGCAGGCCATTCCCGACTGATCGGTCGTGGTTCCGTTTATTCGATCGTTCAAGCGGGTTGGTCGCCCGTCACACAACCCGATAGCCTCACGGCCAACGAACTGCCCCGGGGAGGACACGCTTTGAGCCATGCTGTGAAAGCCAATATGCAAGAGATGCTGAAGAGAATGGAACCCGATTTGGTACCGGCGACCGTTGATGTAGGGAATCCGGTCATGGCCTTCTGCGAGTTGGTGTCTGCCGGGGGGATCGAGACCGGGGTGTGGAGTTGCACGGCCGGCGGTTGGACAATTGCCTCCTACGGTGTCAACGAAGCGATGGTGATGCAGGCGGGTCGCCTCCGGCTGACAGCTAGTGATGGAACGGTGACCGAGGTGACCGAAGGCGATCTGTTCTTCATTCCCAAGGGGTGGAGTGGCCGGTGGGACACGCTCGAAGATATGCAGAAGGCCTACGTCATCGTTCACTAAGGCGTTGCCCGGTCGTCGTTGGCCCGTTTTGTCGGTTGGTCGCCTAGATTCCTAGGCTGTACACATATGGTGAAGGAGACGTAGGTGGATCTTCCGGCGTACTTGCCGATCGCAATCATGTTCCTGCTCTCGGTGGGGTTTGTGGTGGCGGCCCTCACGCTCGGTTGGGTCGTGTCTCCCAAAAACCCGACTCCCGAAAAGCTGTCGCCGTATGAGTGCGGCATCGTCCCCGAATCGGAAGCCGTCCAGCGTTTCCCGGTGCAGTTCTATCTCATTGCCATGTTGTTCGTCATCTTCGATGTCGAAATCGTCTTCCTCTTCGCATGGGCGGTTTTGTTCCCCGAGCTTGGCTGGTCCGGTGTAGCCGAAATCGGCATCTTCACAGGCTTCGTAGTCCTTACCCTCGGCTACGTGTGGGGGAGAGGTGCTCTTGACTGGAACACGCCGTTGCGGGCCAGGCGCGAGCAGCGCGACGTTTCACCCGAGGCAGCCTGATGGCCGGGACGACCCCGCCGGGGTTTCTGCTGACGCAACTCGAAACGATTGCCAATTGGGCCCGGACCCGCTCAATGTTCCCTGCCACGTTTGGCCTGGCTTGCTGCGCAATCGAGATGATGGCATCAGGTACCGCCCACTACGACCTGGCACGTTTCGGTATGGAAGTGTTCCGGGCTTCGCCTCGCCAGGCCGACTTGATGATCGTGGCGGGTCGCGTGTCGCAGAAGATGGCGCCGGTGCTTCGGCAGGTCTATGACCAGATGCCCGACCCGAAATGGGTCATCTCGATGGGCGCGTGCGCCTCGACGGGTGGAATGTTCAACAACTACGCCCTTATCCAGGGTGTCGACCAGATCGTTCCGGTTGATGTATACGTTCCTGGATGCCCGCCAGGACCGCAGTCGCTCATGCACGGCATCTTGACTTTGCAGGACAAGATCACATCCGGGGAAATCGTCAATGCCTGAAGAAGGTCCAGACGCCGAAGCCGAAGCGGTCGAGGTCGCACCCGAGCCACGCTCCCTTCCGGATCATCCGGTTCTGCTCGGCCTCATCGAACCATTCGAAGATGCGGAATGGGCATTGTCAGCGGGTCAGCACGTTGTCCTGCTCCCCAAAGAACAACTCGGGGACTTCGCTCAGGCAGCCAAGGCCGCCGGGTTTGAGATGGCGGCTGATGTGACCGCCGTTGACTACCTTGGCAAACGTCGTGTTCGGTTCGAGGTCGTCGCCAGCCTGCTGTCCGTAGAACACGGTCTCCGGATCCGGGTCCGCTGCCCGGTCCCGGCCGACGACACCAGCTTGCCCTCTTTGGTCCCCACGTATCCTGGCGCCAACTTCTTCGAGCGTGAGATCTATGACATGTTCGGCATCACGTTTGAGGGCCATCCAGACATGACCCGTATCCTCATGCCCGATGACTGGGAAGGTCACCCGCTCCGCAAAGACTTCGGCGTCGGTGATGTGCCCGTGCAGTTCAAGGAAGCGAACAAGGTGACCTGATGACCGACACTCAGGATAGAAAGACCAAAGAGATCTGGGTGTCCGGTACCGAGGAACCCGACTGGCCGGGCCCCGACTACGTCGCTCACGCCACCGACGAGGGCGCCCAAAAGATGAAGCTCCACGAGACGGGTGATCGGCTCATCGAGCAACTCGGCACCCGCATCGTCGATGACGTCCTCTACGAGCAAGAGGAAATCGACGAAGACGACCGGATGATCATCAATATGGGTCCGCAACATCCATCGACCCATGGCGTGCTTCGTCTGCAAATCGAACTCGAAGGTGAGATCGTGCGGAGGATCAAGCCGATTATCGGCTACCTCCACACCGGCATGGAAAAGACCGCAGAGACCCTCACCTTCATGCAGGGAACGACGAACGTCACCCGCATGGATTACCTGGCTCCCCTTCACAACGAATTGTGTTTTTCGTTGGCTGTCGAACAACTCCTCGCCATTGACATCCCGCCTCGCGCTCAGGCCATTCGCATCCTGATGACGGAAATGAATCGCATTGCCAGCCATCTGGTTGCGCTCGCCACCAACGGGATGGATCTTGGTGCGCTCTCCATGATGATGTACGGGTTCCGCGAACGCGAAATGATCCTGGCCTTCTTCGAGAAGACCACCGGCCTGCGCATGAACAACAACTACATACGGGTGGGTGGCGTGGCCGCCGATCTTCCCGACGGCTGGCAAGGCGACATCGAAGAGTTCCTGGAAACCATGCCGCCCCGACTGGCCCAATACGACGACCTCTTGATGGCCAACCCGATCTGGTTACGGCGCACGCGTGACGTCGGAGTCATCACAGCCGAAGAATGTTTGGCCTATTCCATCACCGGTCCGTCGTTGCGTGCGACCGGCCTCGCCCACGATTTGCGCAAGGCGGCGCCGTACTCGGGGATCGAACAGTACGAGTTTGATATCCCAGTCGGCCAACGGGGCGACTCCTACGATCGTTACCGGGTCAAGGTCCATGAGATCGAAGAGTCCCTCAAGATCATCAAGCAGGGTCTCGAAACGATGCCATCGGGCGACTACAAAACCGATGACCGCAAAGTTACTCCGCCCCCGCGTAAACGCATCGACGAGTCGATGGAAGCCCTCATCCATCATTTCAAGATATATACGGAGGGCTTCAAAGTCCCCGAAGGTGAAGCGTATGTCGCCATTGAATCGCCCCGCGGCGAGCTCGGTTGTTACATCGTGTCGGACGGTGGCTCCAAACCACTCCGCATGCACACCCGGGCACCCAGTTTCGCCAACATCCAGGCCATCCCGATCATGCTCGCCGACTCACTCATCGCCGACACCATCGCTGCCCTGGCCTCTCTCGACCCGGTCATGGGGGACGTTGATCGCTGAGCTTCGCTCAGCGATTCAGCAGTTTGCCGAAGGCAAACTGCAAAGGGGACGCGGCTTAGCGATTCAGCAGTTTGCTTCGACAAACGCACGCAGCGACTCAGGGTTTGCGGCTGGGTGGATGGTCCATCTTCATATAGACCCCACCTTGGCTGAGTTCGTCGAGCATCTGGGTGAGGCGGGCCTGGCGGGACTCGGGGCGTTTGGCCCGGCCGATCCACGCCAGGTAATCGTTTCGCTGATAGAACGGTCGGGCGGCGTAGTCGTCAGCCAGGCCCGACTCCGCTAGCTCGGAGCGCACATCTTCCGGCATCGGCTGGACCGGTCGGGACGCCATCTACTGCTGCTTTGTTTTGCCGGCGGCCTTCTGGGCTCGTTTCCACTCGCGAACCTCGGCCAGGGCCGCAGGGCCATCGATGTCGGCTACCGACCGGGGCGTATCGTCGGCGAATACACCGGCGGCTTGTTCCCACCCGTCCGGTCGTACCCCGAATCGTTTGGCAAGCAGGGCCACAAAGATCCTGGTCTTTTCTTCGCCGAAGCCTGGCAACGCGCCAAGGCGTTTGGCAAGGTTCGCGCCCGAGTCGACGTCTGCCCAGACATTTGCGCCGTCCCCGTCGTATTCGTCGGCGATCACACCACACAAGGCATGGACCCGTTTTCCCATGCTTGCCGGGAAACGATGGATGGCAGGTTTGTCCGCGCACACGGCCACAAAATCATCGACAGGCATCGCGGCCACCGCGCTGGCGTCGAGGTCGCCGAGTCGGTCCACCAGGGTTTGAGGTCCCTTGAAAGCCCATTCCATCGGGACCTGCTGATCCAAGAGCATGCCGATCAGAAGGGCGGTTCCATCGGTATTGAGCAGTCGATCAGCGATCGCATCGCCGGTGATCTCCGTGGTTCCTTTCATGGTTTCAACAATACCGCGAGCCAGATCATCGAACACCCGGTATTTGGCGCGGTTCCCCGATTGAGAATCTCGTTGGTCATCTTGTAATCTTCCGCCTGATGAGTTGGTCGGCTGAGACAATCAAACGTGCCCATGACATCGTGGCCCGCTACCCCGAACCCCGCTCAGCGGTTATGCCCTTGCTGTACCTCGCAATGCGCCAAGATGGCTACCTCACAGCCGACGGCATGAAACAAGTTGCCGATCTCGTTGGTATCACTCCAGCCCAGGTCCAGTCGGTCGCCACCTTCTACGTGATGTTCAAAACCGAGCCCAAAGGCAAGTACCTCATCTCAATGTGCACGTCGATCTCCTGCTATCTGATGGGGGCCGATGATGTATTGCACGCCATCGAGGAGGCCTCAGGCGTTCCAGCTGGTGAAGCCGACGATGAAATCGGCGTTGAACATGCCGAATGTATTGGTGCGTGTGGGGGCGCTCCGGCCTGTCTTGTGAATTATGAGTTGATTGAAGGTCTTACAGCCGAGAAGGCCAAAGAGTTGGTCAAATGGCTTCGAGATGGAAAACCTGAAACCATCAACGGCGATGAGCTCCAGACCCTCTTTGGGGGCGTGACCAGTTTCGATTGGGCTATCAAGGAAGAAAACGCTGCGATCGGACCGTATCCGGCGTTTCCGGTATTTGGAACTGCTGCTCTAAACACCGACGCTCTCGAACCTGGCCGGGGCGCCTAGTGGCTTACCCGTTGGTCGTGACGAAACGGATGATGGAACATCCGACCGACTCCCACACGATGGAGCGCTACGAAGCGACCGGTGGATACGTTGCAGCTCGCCAATCCATTGGCCAGACCCGCGAAGAACTCGTTGAACTGGTCAAAGCCTCAGGGCTTCTGGGACGAGGGGGAGCGGCATTCTCGGCCGGCTTGAAATGGTCGTTTTTGGCCCCGGCCCGTCCGGCGTATCTGGTAGTAAACGGCGACGAATCAGAACCGGGAACGTTCAAAGATCGTCAACTCATGGAGCGAGATCCCCACCAGATCGTCGAGGGGATGATCATCGCTGCCAAGGCCAACGAGGTGCACGACTCGTTTGTGTACATCCGGGGTGAATACCCCAAACCCGCCCGTCGCCTTCAGCAAGCCGTGGCCGATGCTTACGCCAAGGGCTACCTCGGAAAAGGCATATTCGGAACGGACTACGACCTTGAACTGACTGTCCATCTCGGGGCAGGCGCATACATTTGCGGAGAAGAGACCGCGTTGCTCAACAGCCTCGAAGGCCGGCGCGGTGAACCCCGCATCAAACCGCCCTACTTCCCTGCAGCCAAAGGGCTTTACATGAAGCCCACCATCGTCAACAACATCGAGACGATCTCCAACCTGCCCCACATCATCAATCAGGGCAGTGAGTGGTTCGCCGGCCTCTCCGACTCGGCCGACACCGGAACGTTCATGATGTCGATCTCGGGCCACGTGAACAAACCGGGCAATTATGAACTCCCGCATGGGCTGACCTGGCGGGAGGTCATTTATGACGTAGCTGGCGGAATTCGAAACGGCAACGAACTGAAGGCCTGGGTTCCTGGGGGAGCCTCAGCTCCTTGGTTCGTGCCAGAACTTCACCTCGACAGACCTGTCACGAAGGAAGCTTGCGCCGCCGATGGTTCGATGCTCGGGTCAGGTGCCATCATCGTGATGGATCACACGACCGACATG
>JAENVV010000180.1 GCA_016650365.1 Acidimicrobiia bacterium | reverse complement strand
GTCCTGCCCCGAACCATCACCGAACAACTCGCCCAACACGCCACCCAACAAGACCAGACCGGACCGGACACCTGGATGTTCCCCGCCCCCCAAGGAGGACCGATCCGACGGACGGCTTGGATGCGCCGCGTCTGGAAGCCGGCCCTCCGAGCCGCCGGACTCGACGCCGGACTGGGCACCCACACCCTCCGCCGATCCCAAGTAGCCCTCCTCATCGCCCAAGGCGAACACCCCAAAGTGATCGCCGACCGGCTCGGCCACACGTCGGTTCAGACCGTCCTCGACGTCTACGGCCACCTCTACGCAGGCGCCGACCAAGCCGCCGCCCAACGACTCGAAGCCCAACTCGCCGCCCGACCAAACCTCAACAAAGGCCGTGACCGGGGACGCGGAATCGGCGACTAACACCGATCGGCTCCGAAAGCTCTCATCGACCGAATCGAGCAAGGTTTGCGGAGCGGGGCGCCTACCCCAGAAGATGGCGGTTGGGTCTCGATCGACCTCGGCGAGAAGCACATCGACGTTGGTGCTCGGATCGATCAGGTGGTACTCGTGGAACTTCGAGTTACGATCAATCCAATACAGGGACCACTCGTTACTCATCCTCGTATAGCGCAGTCGGGCAACCGGCGACCGGGTCCACTCCGGTCCCAGATCGGGGTTCCAAGGAGGCCGGCACTCGACGATGGTGATCGACCGGTCGGTCACATCGATGTCGTTGCGGATAAGATCCCTGGCGCTGTCGGGAATACGCTCGTTGCGAGCATCCACCCAGCGCTGCACCCGGACAAGATCAGTTTGCGGAACCATTTGCGAACCTCCTCACCTGGCCCAACATTACGCCTTTCCAGGTCAGTTCTTCTTGCCATCACATACCTCACGAATTCCGGATACCGTCACAAGATCATGACGTATGGATTTGTCGTGGTGCATACCGGCGCCGATCGACGAGACAGACTGGACCACCTACAGTACGGCTGAAACCAGGTGGTGCTGGTCTGGCACCAATGTCATGGTTACTATGACATTCATGCCACAACAGTGGGTCATCGATCGCCTGTACACCCTCGCCGACACCCAGGTCGGCCACTTCACGGCTGCCCAGGCCGAGGGAGTCGGCGTCGACCGCCGTTACCTGACCCATCACCTTCGGTCCGGGAACCTCGAGCGGGTAGACCGCGGGATCTACCGGATACGTAACTATCCCAGCCACCCCTTCGAAGATGTCATGGTCGCGACCCTGTGGGTTGGGGAGGGGTCGGTTGCTTCGCACGCCACGGCTCTGGCCATCTATGACCTCGCCGACGCGATGCCGGCCGTCATCCATATCACCGTCGACCGGCGGTTCAGGGGCAACCGGCAAGGTGTAATCGTCCACCATGCTCGACTTGGCGAGGGAGACGTCACGAGCCG
>JAENVV010000179.1 GCA_016650365.1 Acidimicrobiia bacterium | reverse complement strand
GCACAACACATGTGATCCAGAACCGAGATGTGGTCTTTCCCGTCAATCACAAACGACGGTTCAAGCCGGTCAAGCAGCGCCACCCGCTCATTGGCCTGCACGTCGTTGTCGATGCTCGACAACGCGTCGGTCTCATTGTCAGTGACAACAACCAGATGGAGTTCGTCTAGCTCGAGCATAAGACCGTCCTGTCGGGCGAAAGCCCACAGCACCCGAAGAGTCGAATTGCGAGGCTCAAGTACACAATCTCGCCACCACGGCTCGCCTTGTCAAACGGCGTCAAAACGTTTTCGAGTTCTATACGGGCCAAGCGTACAAACGATTCAGCCGCCGTCACCGTCAAACTCGGGAAGGTTCAACCCTGCCTCACAGCGATCGACGGTTCTGACAGCTGAAGCGCCATGTTCCATCGGAACTTCCGCGAATGACACACCAGAACCTTCGAACCGTACGCTGACGGGGAGACCCTGATCGTAAGCACATTCGACGACCAGAACGGCAACCCGATCCCAATCAACGTCTCCGTAGGCCGTATCGGAAAAGTCTCCGTAGCCACCGATCGGGGCGTTGCCAACCACGGCCGAGAAGACTCGCCAGGCCACGACCAAACCAAGCACAGCCACGGATGCGACCGTCCACCCGTAGTGTCTGGGCACCGTGGCCATCGTGTCGATCGACCCGCCGATATAGGTGGAGACCCCCGCGGGTTTCACCCGGATCCACATGATGGCCAGGGCGATGCCGACTAACGAAACCAGCATGGCAAGCGGAATCCCCGGCCCAATGTCATCCAGCCCCAGACCGTCGACCGACCACGTTATAAAGAAAGCAAACGATACGTAGGTGGCGATCGAAAAGGCGACCAACACCACCCACTGCAGGATCCTCGTCGGGTCCCGAAAAGCAGCTATCGCAATGAGCACGACGAGGATGCCCATGACCGCGGTAATCGAACCGTCCGCCTGAACGCCACGCATTCGAACCACCGGTACCTGCACCCACACCATGAAGCTCGCCAGTATCAGCAACGAACCGGTGATTCCGATCGCCACCGCATCGCCACGCTGTGAACCCGATACGAATCTCACGCTCTGCCCCCTCCACTTCGATCAGCCAAGCATACGCAGCCAGCAAACGACGCGGAGGAAAACGACGAGTCGCTAGGTGCCTAGCCTACGGCCAAGGGCCACGTACCAGCTCCCCTGCCCGAAGGGGCACAGCGTGGGCCCGGCAGGACTCGAACCTGCGACCAAGGGATTATGAGTCCCCTGCTCTAACCAACTGAGCTACGGGCCCGGAAAACAACACTCACCGAGCAACGAGATGATAGGCGATCGACCACCCGGGTAGGAGCGGGGACCCGGCAGTGCGGCATCTCGTCGAGACATCGCTCCACCAGAACAGCCACCGGGACTTCCGCTCGCTCAACGAGACGCCGTCGAACCTGCGACCAAGGGATTACGAGTCCCGTGCTCTAACCAACCGAACACGGTTCGCAGCTACGGGCCCGTGAAACAACACTCACCGAGTAACGAAATGATAGGCGATCGGCCACCCAGGGCAGAACGGGGGCCCGGCAGTGCGGCATCTCGGTGGACGACCGTTCGTTGTCGGTCCCCCAGTGAGCGCAGCGAACGACCGGGGGGAAGGGACCCATCGCCAAACGGCGATGGGTAGGGGGGATCGCTCCCCATACCTGCACCGGCGAACCCATTGCCGAGCGGGTCCCGGCTTATGTCCTGACCATCGAAATCGCCTGAAGATTCCGGTCGGACCCGTTCATTTTTTGTCACACCCGGATCGTATTGTTCAGGAATGGAGACATACATTGCTGGTG
>JAENVV010000178.1 GCA_016650365.1 Acidimicrobiia bacterium | reverse complement strand
TGTCTGCATAAAAGTTCATGTGGTATCCCCTTCAAATGGTCCGGTGCGAAGATACGAAGCGACAAACTGAGCGGCGTCCTCAAGTGCCTTCGGACGGAGCTCGTAATGTGTCCCATCTTTTCCCGAACCGGTTATGACGGCTTTCACCAGTCCGGCTGCCCTGAGCAGCCGCAAATGGTGGTGGGTGGTGGATTTGGCCAGGTCGAGGTATTCGGCCAACTCGCCGAGACCGGCCGGACTTTCGCCCAAACGACGGAGAAGCCTCAGGCGACGTTCGTCTCCGAGCGACTTGAACATTTCGATCATCCATGACGGCGGGCTATCCGGATCGGCATCGACGGCCTCATCGCTGATCGGGTACACGAAGTATCGCGTTCCCCCGAATCCGAACATAAGGTTCCATGGTCGGACCACCACACTGGGTATGAGCACGACCTCGGTGGTGTCACTGTTAAGACGAAAAGCCACACCCTTAGTCACGGTCTCGATCAGTTGCTCCGGGTCAAGACTTCTCGCCAGAAAGCGGCTCAAATGCTCGTCATGTTCGAGGCTGGACGCGAGCTCCTTGAGTTCGATATCGAGTTCGGGCGGGAGCGATCGGAGAATCGACACGATTCGATCACGATCAGCAGTCGGATTCGTACTCTCAATGTGCTTGTGAGCGCACACATCTGGATCACAGTCTTCGTCGTCATCGCTGTGGGTGAGAAGACCCATCAGCTCGTTAGGATCTTGTTCGGCGATCAGATCGGCGAGGTCGGAAACCGACTGTATGTCGTTTGGGATCACGAATTGCAGCAGGAAGCTCCACCGGGCAGCACTTGCCTCGGACATCCACTCCCAGTCGTCGGCAGGTATGTCAGCTGCTTGGCGGATAGCCTCAATGGTGGCTGAGTTCTCGAACGAATCCAACGAGTCGGCCTCGGCCGTACTGGCCCACATCGCCACGAGGAGCTCGGCAACCGGCGTAGCGGTCACGGTGATCTTCACCTGCTGGGGCGGGAAGTAGGGTTCTCTGATGAGGGTCATTCGATCTCCTCGTACTCATTCTATCTAATAAACACTGTTCGATACTTATCGAATGATACGACATACGTGAAAGAAATGCAATCAGATTTCGATTCGACGCGGAATCAGCCGTTATTCGGCCGGATCGGACCGCTTCTTGGACCGGTACCGCATGAGATCACGAACCACCGCTCCGAGCAACGCCGCTCCAACGAGGGTAACGACCCGGGGAGCGTCAAATGACCAGTTGAGGAACCTCACATGTACGGTCTCGGCATTCTGAACGGCGAACGCGATGAATAGGCCGATCAGCAGGACGAGCGGGATGCGCGACAGCACCCATCGGGGATCAATGCTTCTTTTCTGCGGCGATTCCGTTGTCAACTACCACTCCTCCGACGGCTATCTCTAAGTCAAGCGCGTCGGCGCTGCAGATGGGAGCGATACACATGGGTTCTTCACCCACGCTGCGCCAGCTCTTCAGGCATCCCGGCGGCGCCCGCGACGAATGGATCGTCGCGGTGGCCTGCCAGGAGCCATCCTGGGGACCTTGCGACCTTTACGAACCGGCGGCATACCAGGGGCTTTGACGCGCTCCGGTTCATCGATTCGGACCTGTTCAACCCCTCTCCGGATCCGATCGCTCCCGCTCTTCGGAGGGCCGAATGGTCGATCCGGCAGGAAGCACGGTTCTGTATCAGGCGGATCATCGCCCCCAAAACGAGTAGCGGCGATGCCGGTGCCAAGCGCAAGCAAACCCAATCGGCCCTGCCCGTTTCTGGGTCCACGCATACATTCCCCCTCAAAATGCGGCCCCCAGCCGTGCACCCGAATTCAAATATACGCGAGGTTTCACCACCGCGCCGGGTGGTTTTCAGATTACTTTCTGCGCTCGCAGCCCCCCATAACCGAAACGAGTGTGCATCCAGACTCAACATTGCAACATGGATGCACACTCGTTTCAGAAACGGGAGCGCTAGCGTCGCCCGATGAGAGCCTGGCGAACGGTTGGACTGACCATGGCGGCATCCGCCGTCGCCCAGTCGTTCGGGCGATTCACCTACGCTGTCCTGTTGCCGGCGATCCAACAAGATCTCGACATCACCTACACGCTGGCGGGTACGGTCGGTTCGGCCAATCTGGTCGCCTACCTCGCTGGATCCATCGCCGCCAGTTACGCGTCCACCCGGCTCGATCCCATCACCCTCATCAAGATCGGAACGGGCCTGTCGACGATGGGCCTGGGTCTGGCATGGTTTGCTCCAAACTTAGCCTGGTTACTTGTGGCCATGATCGTCACCGGCTTCGCCGGTGCAGTCATTTGGATTCCGGCTCCTGGGATTGCCGGGGCGTCGGTCATCCCGGCCCGGCGGGGCCTGGCCGTGGGTCTCACCCAAGCCGGAATCGGGATTGGTGTCGTAACGGCCGGGGTGCTCGCCACCGTCATCAGGTCGAGCCAGGGCGATGCCGGCTGGCGGACCCTCTACGGCATCGAAGCCGTTATCGGGTCGATGGCGTTTCTTGGCGCCGTTTGGTGGTTGCGAATCAGCACCGTCCAATCGAAGGATCCAGTCCACCTGGCTTCGGTCAAACTGGTCCCCGGTTGGCCCCAACTGCTCGGCGGGTACATGAGCTTCGGCATCTCATATGCCCTGTTCACCATC
>JAENVV010000177.1 GCA_016650365.1 Acidimicrobiia bacterium | reverse complement strand
GGTTGCGATTGCCAGGAACATGGCGCCGTCTCCACGCGGTGAGCTTGAGATAACGGATGTGAACCGGGCCTACCTTGCGAATGGTCAACTCCACGTTCAACTGTTTGATCGGGGCGTGGCCTGGTTGGACAGTGGGACGCACGACAGCCTGCTGGAAGCGGCCAACTTCATCGCTACGATTGAACACCGCCAGGGCATCAAGATTGCCTGCCTCGAAGAAATCGCCCTGGAGCGAGGATATGTGGACGTTGACCACGTCGCCCGGGTTGTCTCTGAGATGCCCAACTCTGGCTACCGCGCCTACCTCGAGGCGCTCCTTACCCACGAATGATCGCGGTTACTGGCGCGACCGGTCAATTGGGGTCGGCATTCTTGCGGCTCCTGCCCGACGCAGCCGGGTTGACTCGAGCTGATCTCGATCTGACCCGACCGGACCTACTTCGAGAGCGATTGGACCGTTTGCATTGCGACACCTTGATCAATTGTGCGGCCTATACGGCGGTTGATCAGGCCGAGACCGATGAGCCAACTGCCGAGGCAGTCAATGCCCGTTCGGTGGAAGTCATGGCCCGTTGGGCGGCTGATCGTTCAGCTCGACTTGTCACCTACTCGACGGATTATGTCTTTGACGGAACGAAAAGCGGGGCGTACGTCGAGTCCGATCTTCCCAACCCGCAAAGCGCGTACGGTCGAACCAAACTGCTTGGCGAACAGGTGGCCACCCAAGCGAACCCCGATTGTCTCGTCGTTCGGACCTCGTGGGTGATTTCCGGAACCCATCCCAGTTTTGTTTCCACGATCCTTCGGTTGGTGCGAGAAAGACCCATTTCGGTGGTGGACGATCAGCACGGATCTCCAACCCTGGCCGACGACCTTGCCTCCCATACGCTTCGGCTCCTGGATATCGCGGCCACGGGTCTAGTCCACGCTACCAACGAGGGAGCGACGACCTGGTTTCACCTGGCGCAGGCGGCAGCGGAATTGGCCGGCATCGAGCCCGATCGGATTAGTCCCTGCACCACGGCCGAGTTTCCGCGTCCGGCGCCCCGGCCTGCGAATTCACTGTTGGTTTCGGAGCGGTATCCAGACGTGGGTCCCATGCCGCCATGGAGAGAGTCGTTGCCGTCGGCGGTTGAACAGATCTTGACCTGGCTGTAGTGGGTTGGGCGGTCATCAGCTCGACGGATTCAGCGTCCAAACCGCTTTTTTTTGGTCGGCGCCGGCGCATGCAACTGGGATCGCAGTTGTTTGCTGACGTCTCGTTCGTCGATCAACCGGCCAAGCCAAACCGC
>JAENVV010000176.1 GCA_016650365.1 Acidimicrobiia bacterium | reverse complement strand
GAAACCCCAACAAACACAACGGATCTCGGTGTGGGCGATACTGGGATCGAACCAGTGACCTCTGCCGTGTGAAGGCTTCTGAGGTCGCTCGGACGCGCCCTGCTTGACGGGACGATTCGGCAAAGTCCCTTGTATTACTTGGGGTGTCCCCCTGGTGTTGGGGGTGGTCACCTAGCGTGGCCTCGGGAGGGATCCCGGCGGTGACGGAAAGCCCCTGAGCTTTGAAGGCTCGTTGACCTGATCGTTGCTGGGGTCCGTTCTCGAGCAGACTCGGTTGAGGAAATTGGTGGGACCTGTTCGGCCTGGCCGGGGGTCCGGCGCACCGTATGAATCACATGGCTGGGTGGGCTGGGTAGTCCGCCCTGTGGTGTCGGGTGGGGTCGGGAGCATTCCCTGGCTGGTGTTCGAGCGCGAGCGAGGGGTTCTCCCGGTCAATAACCGTTGCAGGTTCCCGACCGAGGATGAGTTGAACGGCATCGAGGCCGGGGCCTGCTTGTTTGAAGGGAGAACCCCTCGATGCAAGTGAACACGAAAAATGTCCGGGTGCCGATCGGGATCGACGCGGCTGTTGTGGCGTCGCATCAGATCGCGGTCCGTGGTGAAGTCCGTGAAGACTTCACAGCTTCGCCGACGTTGGCCGGGTTAGCGAAACTGACCGAGAGGCTCGAAACCTATGCGGGGTCGTTGGTTGTGGCCGAACCGACCGCTGGCACGTGGTTGCCGTTGGCGCATGCGGTGAGCGACACCGGGTGCGATATCGGGTTCGTGGCGAATCGGGACTCGGCCCGGCTCCGCAAGGCGATGGTTGGGGCTTCCAAGACCGACGTGATCGACGCCGACATGTTGGCCCGCTGCCAACAAGTCCTCGGTGTGGTCCCAGCACCGGTTCCACCGCCGGGACAGATCGCACTGCGACGAGCGATGCGGCGTCGTCATGTCGCCACCATCGACGCCCACCGGGTCGAGTGCCGGCTGTGGGCACTGGCGGCGTGGGCGTTCCCCGACCTGTGGCGAGCCACCGGCGGCCACACGTTGGCTCAGCCGCTGCTCGGACGCTGGCCCCACCTCGAAAAGCTCGGTCGTGCTCGCCTGTCGTCGATCACCGACATCGTCGGTGATCACAGTCGTGACACCAACCCGCAACGGCGAGCCGAACGGATCCGGGACGCGGCCACAGGATGGGCCAGGTTCTGGGAGGGTCGTCTCGATCTCGACGCGCTCGCCTGGGAAGTGACCGCCATGCTTGCTCGGTGACATCGAGATCGCTGATCAGCGCCACGCCGGCGCTACCAGCCAGGCCTTTGGCCTGTGGGAACAGCATTGGCCCGACGATGTCTTGACGTCGATCCCTGGCCTCGGCCCGGTTTGTGCATCGGCGATTCGGGGCTGGTGGGGAAACGCCACACAGTTCCCCTCTGCCAAAGCCGCCGTCGCCCACGCCGGGTTGAACCCGTCGGTGTGGTCCTCAGGTCTCACCGAATCACCATCCCGCAAGATCACCAAACAAGGACCATCCGAGCTACGCCTTGCCCTCTACCAACCCGCCAACGTCGCCCGCCGCCGCGACCCCCAACTCGCTGCGCACTACCGGCGGCTCATGGTCGAGCGAGGCCATAACCACATCGCGGCGAACACTGCCATCGCCCGCAAGATGGCCTGCCGGGCCTGGGCAATCGCCATCAGCGGGCGGGCCTACCAGCCACGCGACCTCGACGGCAACCCAATCACCATCGACCAGGCCGCAGCACTCGCTGTCGAGCTCACCGTCCCAGACGAAACCCGTTCCCGCCGCCAGGCCCACAGCCAAAGAGGCCGTCTCAGCGCCAGCTGACACCATCGACAACCAGCGCTCGACCAACCCAACCGGCAACACCGGCCCCGACAAGCGCGCCCACACAGCGTGAATAGCAACCCCTTGACAACCCTTAGGAAATCAGGTCAGAGGGCCTTTTCACCTCTCGTCATCTTGCAGCACCTTTCGATGATTCTCGTCGTCATGTGCACGCGATGTGCACGCGACCGGCAAGTCGGTGGCGTTGATCGGCCGCAGACAAAGCCGCCGTTTAAGACGAGACGGGGATCGACGTCACCTACCACCAGGGTGGCCGGATCGTCGAGTCCCGGCCGCGCCACTAGCTAGGTCGTACTCCGTCGCAGGGTGACCTCCGCGGGTCCCGGTGCTGCTGCGAATCCTCTTGCGAGCAGGTGAGCGGCACAGCATGACGAATGCCACAAACCCTCCCCTGCGCAGTGAGTCATCGGCCGGGCTTCTGTCGGACTCGACACCATTGCCCTTGCCGCAGCCGACTCCCCGGGTTCCAGTAGCCGACCGGGGGCAGGCTTCACTTTGGCGTCAGACGAAGGTGATGGGGCGGAGCCGAGAGCCGGTCTGGACAGCTATCGCCATTATCAAACGGCTGTCCAGTTGATGCATTGCGAACTGCCATGACAAGGGGTCGTCTTCGATCGGCGGTTCGACGCATAGGCGAGGATCCGGGTCGAACACGAACCCGAAACGGTCGAGCGGAAGGCGCAGGCCGGCTCCCCTGGCTTTCAAATAGGCTTCCTTGAGGGTCCAGTATTCGAAGAAGCGAAGGCGAGGATCCGACTGGTTGGCGAGGTCGGCCCGCTCGTACGCCGACAGGGCCGACGCAGCGATGAGCAATGGATCATCGACCGAATCTAACGACTCCACATCGATGCCACACGCAACATCGACAGTGACCGCCACCGCCACCAAACCACCGTCGGGCTCGGTTCCAGGCGTGTGCGACAGGTTGAATTGGAGGCGTTTGGCCTCAGGGTTGGCAATTGACGGCTTACCCGATTCTGAGACATCGAAACGCCAAGCAGCAGCAGGAACTTCGAGATACTGCGAAAGAACCTGGCGGAGGAACCCGCGGGCCGCCACGAACAAGTCTCGATCTCGGGATCGCAGATATCGGTGCCATCGAGCCGACTCTTCATCGGATAGCGACACTTCATACCGGGCTTTGGTTGTCGAATCGAGGCAATGTGGCGCGAGTGTCCACACGTGGACTGCCTCCGTCAGGGCAGCTGCAGCATCAGCCACGGCGTACTCGTGGCCCGTCCGGGCCGTACAGCACACAAGCTACCTCGGCAAGCCACACATCAACCGGTTCCGAACCTACCACGAGTTCTCCCGACCGCGCTCCATGAAGAAGTCGTAGGGTCTCCGGGCTCGGGTCCTCAATGGCTTCCAACACCCTTATGAACGTTGACTCAACCTGTCGAGCCCCCGTCGAGGCGGACCACGATTCGACTCCGGCCTCAAAGGACACATCAGTGGGGGTCACGACTTGTCGGCCTCCCACATTGTTGAGCGCATCGAGAACCCGCCGGCGACGTTCGCCGTATGGCCACGAGGCGATCTCGTCAGGTGTGATGGGCCCTCCAACCACGTAGTCCTGCGCCCCCAACGGGATCTCGAGCTTGTCTTCGAGTGGCGCCGCCGACAACCCACCACTGAACCGGACCGGAACGATAGGAATATCACATCCGACTGCAAGGTCCAAGAACGTGGAACTCAGTTTCGTGACCGGATCGGGTGCGAAGCGACTTCGGGTCCCTTGGGCGTGGACAAAAAGCGACCGGCGACCGTGACTCAGATCGTCCCTGAGTCCTGAGAGGACTTCAGCCATCGAATCGGGTCTCGCTTGATCGAAATACACAATTGGATTGACCGGCGCGGCACCGGGATAGGTACACAACCGATCACTAAGCCAACCAACCCACCGCGTGGCGTGTTTGGCGTTGGCCATGGTCACTACATCGTGACCGAGCAACACCGGCAGCAGATGAGTGATGAGAATCGATTCAAGTTGAACCTGATGATTCGCCACGAAGATGACCCCACCTTGGCGAGTTTGATCGAAGCCAACCGGGTCCTCGAACACGACATCGCGGACATACTTGCGTACCAAACCTTCGGTGAGATCTTGGCCGAGCCAACGATCGACACCGAGCCGTTCGGCCCAAAACCGATTGATCCGGTCAAGGTCGAGACCCGCTTGGGATCTGACGATTATCTGGTCGCCTTCGTGGCGCAGGTCCACGGGCGGGTGGAGTGGCACCGCCGCGGGCACCAAGAATGGATGCAACTCCGATCGATTCGCCAGGTGCTCTTTGACGGCGATCGCCTCAGGGTCATCGGTGCCAAAAATCCCAAGCACAGTGCCGGGCATCCAGTCGGTGCTCGCAACTGTGGCCCGATCGAGTCGGGTTGCACCATCTTCGTGCTTTGAGAGCGAAAGTCCGGGGACGTAGGTGTGGTCGGCGAGAAAGGACCGGCGAGCTCCTGGTTCGGCCGATCCGATCGGCCCTTTCGGTAGGCACGCTTCGATGATGGTAAAGGTCGCCCACACGCCCTCGTCGGTGATGAGCTGCACCGAGAATCGGGGCAGCTCGGGCGATACCAGGAAGCCGTCGAATCGGACCTCGCACCGGACGGTTCCTTTGGTCGGGGTTGACCCATAGAGCTTCATGTCTACGATGCGCGCCGGAAACGCCACACGATCGTCGGCTATCTCGTCGGCCCACAGATGCAATTGGTCGTGGGGAATGCCGTGTAGTGCCGCGTCGAGGAGGCCGGGGTGAAGCCGGCCAACTGGGACTTGACCGCGACCGGAATCCAGAATAGTGGATGCACCGTCGGCACCAAGGGTTCCTGCGACCTGCAGACGGAAGGCAGGCCCATGGAAAAGGCGTCCCGAAATGTAGGGGTCTTCCATCTCGACGCCATCGACAGCCGCCAGTGGCTCGGGTCGTTCCGGGTATGAGCCAACGTAGATCACCGCAGAGGCAACCTGGGTACCCTCGCTCATCAAACGGACCGAGTACTCGCTTTCGCCGAGTTGCTCAACATTGGTTACGAATTGACGCGGGCCAACGAAGTCGACCCAGCCGCCGACCTGCACATCGCGAACACCGATCACGTTGCCTGGGACCGCCTTCGCCAACATGTCGACGATCGACATCATCGGCAGCGCCGGCCGATTCCAGGTCGGTCGATGATCGCCCAGCCAGGTGTCAACCGCCGGATCCAACATGACACCCCGCTCTCCACTGGGCGTTCCCGAAATCACTCGCACGCCAAGATTGTCTGCTGAGTAGATGCGAATACCGTCACACCACAGCGAGGCGGTGGCGGTCACCACGACCGTGCCGGCATCATGCACCAGATCGGTGATGTCCATCGTCACGTGAACGAGATCATTAGTCGGAACGACCTGACCCCGGTATTTCCATGACATGGCAATATCTCGGGCGAGCGGCTCGAACTGTGCGTTCGGTATCCCTTCAGCCGCACCCGACTCAATCAAATAGAACTGGAGAAGTTGGATCATCGCTTCGATCCCCAACGAACCGGGCTGGACGGGATCTTGGAAGAAGTGCGACTTGAAGTACCAGTCGCCAACGTCAATATGTCGTTCGGCCCGCAGCCGCCCGAGCCCGTGGGTGCCACCCTCAGGCCAGAACCCGGTCACCTGGTCGAGCATGCGCAACCTGCCATTCCCAAGCGCCAGCGTTCCACCGAAATAGGGTGACGGCTCGCCAACCAGAGCGACGACCCGACCGCACGGCTCGGTGAGCTCGAGTCGCTGGGCATCTGAAACCGACAAACCCACCTGCTTTTCCAGCACGTCGGGAGGAAAGAAGCCGAACACGGTTGTCAGGTCAAACACCGGGCGTCCGTCGATGGTGCATGCGACGGCAAAGTTGACGATGATCATCCCGGCCGTCTGCGATAT
>JAENVV010000175.1 GCA_016650365.1 Acidimicrobiia bacterium | reverse complement strand
CCAGAACCTGGTCCCCTGCCCCGACCGCGAAGAGGATCTCAGTCGACGCCGGTGACAACGACACTATGGCCATGGGTTTGGTTCCGATCGTGACCTCTCCCAGGCTGTCAATGAAACTGACCGGAAAATCGGAATCTTCGGACGGGGTGGTTGCCACGATCGTCGTGGTCGTTGGGGACTCAAGCAAGGGGTTAACGGTCGGATCGGAGTTTCCGACGGCATCGGCCGAGACAGGAGTTGTCTCGGTGGAGACCCCGCAGGCGGTTGCGAGTATGGCAAAGACGAGACTTACGATGATGACCCGTTTCATGGCGTACCTCCTTGTGGGAGGAGACCGGAAACGTGACTGGCGACCCCTCCTCCGGAGGTACGACCATCCGACCATTGAGAAGGCGACCTGGCTCAACCTTGCGGTTTCACAGTTGCGGGACAGCGCCGGATTCAAACCGGACTTCGCTACTCAACGGTCGCTCCTGTTCAAGAACGGGAGCGCGCAGTTTCACGATAGCGCGTCAATCGGTCAGCAGCGCCGTCTTCGTTATCAGATACCGTGGCTGGACTGCGTCCGCCCAAAGGAATTCATTGATGCGGACGACCGACCACGAACTCGTGGGAAGCGAACCAGAGTTACCTGAGACTCAACTCGGTCGTCGTCGCATGCTGATGGATCACTATGGTCTGACCGATGTCGATTATTCCCTTCTATGGCGCTGAAAACCGGGAGATGTTCGCTATCGAGCGAATGGCGATGGATCGACCAGGACTGGTCATCGACCACCTCAACGCCGCCCTTCCAAACGGACCACTCCTCGACATCGGAGCTGGCGACGGATTCACCGCCGATGCCCTCAACCGACCCGGTCGCACGATGGTCGGAATTGAACCAGCGGTCGGCATGTTCGATCAAACCCGGTCCCTGATGTATGTTCGTGGCAGTGCCGAAGCGCTCCCGTTTCGTGATGAGGCGTTCAACGGAGCTTACGCCAGCTGGGCCTACTTCTTTCCGGGTCATCTCGATATCAGTCCTGGCCTGGCTGAGGCGCAAAGGGTTGTCCGACCCGGCGGTCCTCTCGTTGTCGTCGATAACTACGGGGGCGACGAGTTCTCGGGCTTGCTCAGCCAAACGGGCGTCGTCGACAGGGGCTACTGGGAGGGCCAGGGTTTCGAGGTCGAACAGATCGAAACCGTCTTCGAATTCTCGTCTCCTGCGGATGCTAAACAGCTGATGTCGTTCTATGCCGGGAAAGCCCTGAGTGGCGTTCCGACTGTGATCAGCTATCGAGTTGCGGTAATGACCAAGACCATGTGAACCGCCAACTAGGCCGTGGCAGCTTCAATCAAGCGGAAAGCTCTCGCGGTCATGGCTCCGACGGCAATCGAACCGGGAAGCGTTCCGTACATGGCGCCATGATCACCGTTGACCCGCGATGTCAGGTAGGCGTCGATGACCTCGTCGGAACCAAACTGGCCGAGAGCCGAAGCTGCCGCCAAAATGCCAAGCCGCTCAACGATCCGGCGCCCCACCGACTCGGGTTCAAGAGTGTCCGCCACGGTTCGACGCAAGGCGTCTACGGGACCTTTCAGTCTGGAAGATCCCGTGGTCTCAATTTCTGTCAGTAGTGCCTCAAGCGCTTGCGGTTCCTTGGCGATAACGCGCATCACATCGAGGGCGATCACATTGCCGGACCCCTCCCAGATCGCATTTACCGGCGACTCGCGGTACAGCCGAGGCAGAATCGAATCTTCGACGTACCCACCGCCTCCCAAACACTCCATTGCCTCCCGTACCACCTCACTGCACCGCTTGGTCACCCAGTATTTGGCAACCGGGATGAGAATCCGCTTGATGCGAGCTTCGTGGTCGTCAAAAGCGGCGCGATCAAAAGCGGTGGCGAGGCGCATCATCAAGGCCGTCGCTGCTTGCGCCTCGAGATCCAGATCCGCGATCACGTTCTGCATCAACGGTTGATCAACGAGATTGCGTCCGAACGCCTTACGATGACCGACATGCCAGACCGCCTGGGTTACGGCCTGGCGCATCGTGGCGGCGGACCCGATGACACAATCGAGGCGGGTGGCGTTGACCATCTCAATGATCGTTGCGACACCTCGCCCTTCATCTCCGATCATCCTCGCCCACGTGTCTTCGAATTCGACTTCGCCCGACGCATTCGAACGGTTTCCCAGTTTGTCCTTCAGACGATGAATGTGGAAAGGATTCTGCGCTTCGTCTGGTGTCCAACGCGGGAGGAAGAAACACGAGAGCCCGCCGGTGGCCTGAGCCAACACGAGAAACGCGTCGTTCATCGGTGCCGAGCAGAACCATTTGTGACCGGTAAGTCGATATTCTCCTCCAGGACCGCCGCTGCCTATCGCAGCCGCGATGGTGGTGTTCGCCCGCACATCGGACCCACCCTGTCTCTCCGTCATTCCCATGCCCATGAGCACCCCTCGTTTGGCCGATGGCGGCCCAAACGTCTGGTCATACGTTCGACTCGACAACAAGGATTCCCACTCAGAGGCAACCTCAGGTTGTTTGCGCAAGGTAGGTACCACCGCGTAGGTCATGGACACCGGACACATGTGGCCCTGTTCGACCTGGCCTACCAGATAGGCTCGCAAAGCCCGATCGAGATGAGCACCGGGTGATGCACCCACCTGATACGGGATCGAGGTGATCCCCAGACCAACCGTCGTCGACAGCAGCTGATGCCAGGCCGGATGAAACTCCACAAGATCAGCCCGGTGCCCTGCCCGATCGAAGGAGTGCAGGACAGGTTCATTTCGATTGGCCTGGAAGCCCCACTCCCAAAAATCGTGGGAGCCGGCTATGGCGCCAATCTTCAGAAGCTCGGTTGACCCAGCGACGCCGGTGCTCGCCGCCACCGGATCGGCCAACCACAGGTTGACCTCTCCAAGTTCGGGTGGCTGGTTGAGGACCCCGTCAGTCATGGCGTATTACTCACATCGCCAGGCTACTTCGGTCCTATTCACAAAGAGCCGTTTCGGGGCGAGTGGTCTGGCTGCACGGCTACCGACTCGCCCGCACGCACTAGGCTCGCCCGATGGTCGACTTTGATCTGATTGTGATAGGGGGAAATCCAGCCGGACTTAGCCTGGCTGCCGAGGCCCAGGAAGCAGGACTCGCAAGAGTTCTCGTCCTGGAACGGGGTGACTCCGTGACGCCGACCGAAGCGGTCGGTCGGTACCGTCTTGCGGTGCGCTATCTGGTCGAGATCACCGCGGTTACGTCGGAGGGAGATACGGTCCGCGTCGATACCACCGACGGCCCACTGACCACCCATGCCGTGGCGTACTCGGAGGTACCACCCGGCGAGCCCGTCACCCCCGACTATGACATACCCGGGCCAATCACTGACCGCGTCCATGTCGGCTCCCCTACCCTGCCGGCCGGACCCCTCGACGTTCTCGTTGTTGGTGGTGGTGAACAAGCAATTGAGATCGCTGAACTTGCCGTTGAACGAGGCGATCAGGTGGTGCTCTCGATGACCGGGCCGGCGTCCCGGCTGTCACGCCTGGCGCAAGAAACCATGACTTTCCTGGAAGCGGGACGCCACGCGACGATCTTCTGGCACACCCAGCCGGACGGCATCGACGATGTCGGCGGGTACCCCATGGCAATCTTTCGGGACCGTCGAACCCCCGACCTGCAGTTCGACCAGGTTGTATATGCCCTCGGCTACGAAGTTGCCGATGACGCCTTCGAACAGCTCGGCATGTCCGTCGATGTTTCCAACAATCGACTCTTCATCCTCCAGGATACCGACGAACACATCCATCATCCCGCGGGCTTGCTCGTCCCGGCGGGAACGGCGTGGCCGGCTATTCGCGACCGCCTTTTCCCGGGCGTTGCCGTTCCGATTCCCCCACCCCCGACCGCCAAGGTGGATGAGTTTCGTGATCGACATTACAACGCCACCATCACCCACTTTGAGAAGGCACACTCAGATCTCTGGCTGATTCGGGTGAGGCCCGATGTTGGTGATGCCGCTCATCGGGCCGGCCAATACGCCACCCTCGGACTTGGCTACTGGGAACAACGAATCGATGCGGCTGCCGATCCAATCGACGTAAGCCAGTTGGAGAAGCTCGTTCGCCGCTCGTACTCGATCAGCAGTCCGATCCTGGATTCCCGTGGATACCTGGTCGATCCCCACGAATCCGAAGAACTGGAGTTCTACATCGTCCTGGTCCCACCCTCGGACGATCGTATACCCGCCTTTACCCCCCGGCTAGCGCGGAAGAACGTCGGCGACCGGATCTACCTTGGACCCCGCATCACCGGACGGTACACATTGACACCCGTAACGGACCCGGGTTCGACTGTCGTGTTCCTGGCAACCGGGACCGGCGAGGCTCCCCACAACGCCATGATCACCGAACTGCTCCGGAAGGGCCACTATGGCCCGATCATCTCGGCCGTCACGGTCCGTCGGCTCACGGACCTGGCATACGAGGCGACCCACCGTTCGCTTGAGCATCGTTTCGAGAACTACTACTACCTGGCCCTCCCGACCCGGGAGCCAGAAGTACCGAAGCGATACATTCAGGAACTCATTGATTCAGGAGAGCTCGCCACCGTGGCCAACACAACCCTGGATCCGTCACGGACCCACGTCTTCTTGTGCGGAAACCCGGCGATGATCGGTCCGCCTGAGTGGGATGGCTCCAATCCGATCTTCCCGCACCCGAGGGGGGCAGTGGAGGCGCTATACGAACTCGGATTCGTGCCGGATCAACGTGGCAACCCCGGAAACGTCCATTTCGAGGAGTATTGGTAGACGTCTGGCTCGACCGCCTACTCTTCCTCACCCGGTGGTTCACCGGTTTCATCAATCACCATCCGATCTGAGACCACTTCTTCGATGACGTGTTCGATGGTCGGATCGAAGAGGCTCATTACCCGCATGACTCCGATCGAGCCGGCCCCGTGGGGAGGCTTGGATCGGTAATAGACCCACCCCCGCTGTTCCGCGTAGGTTGCCAGTCGGTGGAGCAGATAGAGACCAACAACCACCCCGAGAAGCACTGGGACATAGCGCACATCTACTCGTCTTGCTCCTTGCGCAGCTCGGTGGCCTGCTCTCGCCACTGCTCACGTTCGATTCGTCCTGCAAAGGTATCGAGGTAAGTTTCCCATTCGGCGTCGTCTGTCAACTCGGCGATCTGAGCAAACGAAGTGATATTTCTGGCGTGTAACAAACGCTCGAACTTCGGACCGATCCCTTTGACCAATCGCAAGTCGTCTTGCCGGGTGCCATCCGAGATGGGGTCATCGATCTCATTGATCTCGTCTGCCTCCGGTATATCAGCCGAGGCAGTGGCGGTCCCGGTATCCTCGTGGCCGGTGGTCAGCGCCGCAGCCTCGTCGGTGGACTTCGGATCGTCGACTTTTTCGATCGGAGACGGAGGGGTGGCGACCGGATCAACTGGCTGGTCGGGTTCCCAGTCTCCGCCAGGGAGATCGTCCACGGTAAAGATGTCATCATCATCATCATCATCATCATCATCATCTGCAGGCTGATCAGCGTCGTCATCGTCGCCCATCTCGTCGTCCGAATCGGCCGGAAGCCCGATCGCCGAGACGGCAGCGGCCATATCCTCGTCTGACAGTGCCGAACCGACTTCGGGATCAAAGCCTGCGAAGGCTTTCGCCGCCGGGTCTGGTTCATGCTTCGTTGGGTGTGCATGGGCTTCTAGATCACGAATCTGACGGTCCCTTCCGGCGAGTTCGTCGCGAAGGTCGGCTAGCTCGCGCTGGGCGGCCATGATCTCTTTGCGTAACGTCCCCGCATCGGCCCGGCGTTGGCTGGCCGCCTCCGCCGCTGCCAGGGCCAGGTCCCGTTCTCGAATTGCGTCTTCGACAGCCTCGTCCCTGGCGCGCTCGGCCTCGGCGACGTCCATTTGCGCACGATTGGACGCCTCTAGCGCCTCTGCGGCGCGTGTGTCACGCTCTCCCTCGGCTCTGGACAGGGCATCCAGAGCCTCACGCAGTGACCGCTTCAACGAGACAAATTCAGCGGTTATGGCGTCGTACTTGTCGGAGGCCTCGGAGGCCGCGGCCCGAGCGGAAGCGGCCTGGTCAACCGCTTTCTGACGCTCCACTTCGTGAGCCGCCAACGCCGCCTCTGCGGCGCGTCGGGCAGTCGCTGCATCCGCGGCCTGTTGCTTCAGATCACCTACTGTGCTGTTCAGGACATCAACCTGGGGGGTGAGACCCAAGAGGGTTTTCTCTGCCTGGTCACCTCGGGCCAAAGCAGCTGCCAGGTCAGTCTCCAGCCCTTTCACCCGGTCACCTAACACGGCTGACTTGTCGCGAGCGGCCGCTAGCTCGCTACGTCCTTGGTCAAGCTCTTCCTCCATCGATCGGCGAAGCCACCATCCACCTAACAGATATCCCACCAGCAGGGCTGCCAACCCGATCGCCAGGACCCAGAACCATTCGATCATCATGTCGCCTTTCGATTACCGAGCGCTCATCGAGAGTAGCCGCCGGCGGCCAATTCCGCCGGAGCGCTAACCATCAAATCTGACTGCGTTTACCGCCCGTTCGAACCGTGCCAAACCCTCGTCGAGGTCTTCATCAGGGATGTTGAGAGCCGGAGCGAATCGGACGATATCCGGTCCTGCTCTGAGTCCAAGAAGACCTTGGTCCATCGCAGCGTCAGCCACCGTTTTCGATTGACCGGCATATTCATGCGACAAAACACACCCTGCCCACAAGCCCTTGCCTCGAAACTCGCTGAACAATCGACGGGACTCGTTGATGGCTTTCAGCCCCTCAAAGAGCCGGCCGGCTTTCCGCGTTACCTCAGCAAGAAAGGAAGGTTGGTTGATGATCTCAAGAGACTTGGCTGCCACGGCCGTCGCCAGCGGATTACCGCCAAACGTAGAACCGTGCGTTCCCACCACGAAACTTGAGCCAATCTCCGCCGTCGTCAGCATGGCGGCCACCGGAATGCCGCCGCCGAGTGCTTTGGCCGTCGTTAAGATGTCCGGGGTAACGCCATATCCCATGTAGGCGAAGAGGTCGCCCGTTCGTCCCATTCCTGACTGAATCTCATCGAAGATCAGGAGGGCATTATGCTTGTCGCACAAGTCCCTGAGCCGGCGTAAAAAGACCGGGTCGGCGGCAACCAGCCCTCCCTCCCCCTGGATCGGCTCGACCATCACTGCGCAGACCGAATCGGAAAAGGCGTCACCGAGGGCGTCCAAATCGTTGAATGGAAGATGGGTGATCATGCCAGGTTTGGGTCCAAACCCATCCGAATATTTCGGCTGGCCGCCGACCGATACCGTAAAGAACGTCCGACCGTGAAACCCCTGGTTGAATGCGATGATCTCGACTTTCTCCGCACCATGGCGATCAAACGCATATCGGCGAGCAAGCTTGAGAGCGGCTTCGTTCGCTTCGCCACCAGAATTGGCGAAAAAGACCTGTTCGGCGAAGGTGGCGGCTACGAGCTGTTTGGCCAACCGAATGGACGGCTCGGTCGCAAAGGCATTCGACACATGCCACAGCCGTTTCGCCTGATCAATGAGAACTTCAACCAGCTCGGGTGCTGCATGACCGAGCGCATTCACGGCTATGCCTCCGGCAAAGTCGAGGTATTCCGTACCGTCCTGATCCCAGACTCGCGAGCCGGCTCCCCGCACGAGAACCATCGGCGCAGGTGCATAGTTCGGAGTCATTAGAACATCGAAATCAGCTCTCGTTACGTCGCTCATTCATTCTCCGGTCGGGTCGACGAAGTGTACATCTGTCACTGCCCTTGGCGGCCGTCCCGAATTCCAGTTACCGTGGAAGAGTGAAAGCCCTCCAAGAGCATCTCGTACCCATCGACCTGGTTCAATCGGTCGACCGGCTCGTGGATCTCGCCGAGGTGAACTCCTCGACATACCACCGACCGGGCCTTGACCAAACTCTCGGGATGCTGCTCGAACTGTTCAGCAGCCTCGAGGCGGAATCGGCTCGGATCGCCTTGGCCGACCACCAACGCATGGACGACCGCGGCGTCATGCAGCCCCAGCCACTCGGTGAGATGGGCGCGGTCACCAAAAGGCCAGGAGCTCCGATTCAACTCCTACTTGTTGGCCACTACGACACTGTTTTTGGTGTTGACCACTCCTTCCAACACACTCGTTTCGAGGAGGATCGCCTTGTCGGTCCAGGCACAGCCGACATGAAAGGCGGCTTGCTCGTACTGCATGCGGCCTTGACCACCCTTGAGCAATCCCCATGGGCCGAAAACGTCGGATGGGAGTTGTTGCTTACACCCGACGAAGAGATCGGATCTCCGGGCTCAGCGCCGTTCCTGGAGAAGTCTGCGGCTGGAAAGACCGCTGGTTTCATTTTCGAACCCTCGTTTCCGGATGGACATCTGGCCGGAGAACGCAAAGGCAGCGGGACTTTCGACTTGCACGTGAGCGGGATAGCTGCCCATGCCGGCCGCGATCACCATCTGGGGCGTAACGCCGTGATGGCGGCTGCTCGTCTGGCCGCGGCGATCGATGACCTGAATGGAACCTGGGACGGTGTGACCATCAACGTCGGGGCAATTTCCGGGGGCGGTCCCACCAATATCGTCCCGGACCATGCCGTCATCCGTCTCAATGTCCGGGTCCCTTCCGGAGACCTCGCAGACGAATTCCAGAAAACCATTGAGGCCCTCGCTGCCGAAGCGGCCGGGTTGGACGGCATCCGGGTCACGACCCATGGCACCTTCACCCGGCGCCCCAAGGAAATGAATGCCGGCATCAGCGCCCTCCTTGAGGCCGCCAAGTCATCGGCCAACGCTCTCGGATTCGAACTGGGTTGGCGGTCAACCGGTGGCGTATCGGATGGCAATAACCTGGCGGCGGCCGGTCTGCCCAACCTGGATAATCTTGGCGTGCATGGGGGGAACATTCACTCTGACTCGGAGTTCATGTATCCACGATCCCTGGAGAGCCGCTCAGCCCTGGCCGGTATGATCCTGCTGAAACTTGCCTCAGGAGAACTGACGGTGCCTCAATGATCATCGTCCGACCGGTCACACTGACTGATGTAGACGGCATCCTTGACCTGTTTACCCGGGCCGGATCAGCCCTACACGGGATGTCATCGCTCCGGCCTGACCGCGAAACAATGACCGCCCGGGTGTCGGCGTCCGAGAGAACTTTTGCCCACCCCAACGAAGATGATCCTGGCGCCGACTACTTGTTCGTACTTGTTGACACCACCGCAGACAAGATCATCGGCACCGGAGCAGTCATAGCCCGGGTGGGCCTCACCTCTGCTTTCTACTCGTACAAAATCGTAACCAGGGTGTATTCGTCAAGAGAACTCGGCGTCTACAACAAGATTCCGACTCTCGTGTTGTGCAACGACTACACCGGATTGACCGAGGTGGCAAGCCTGTTCGTTGATGCGCAATACCGCAGCACGAGAGCAGGCAAGCTGATGGCTCTCTCCCGACTTCTCTTTATCACCGAACACGCCGACCGATTCACCGAAACCGTCTTCGCAGAAATGCGGGGATACCACACTCCCGACGGTCGGGTTCCGGTGTGGGAGGGCCTCGGACAGCACTTCTTCTCCCTACCGTTCGAAAAGGCCGACGATCTCACCGCTACTGGCAACAAGACGTTCATCGCCGAACTCATGCCGTCGCATCCCATCTACATTCCCCTGCTCAAGCAGGAAGCCCAAGATGCCATCGGCCAGGTACACGAAAACACCGTGCCGGCCAGACGAATGTTGGAGAAGGAAGGATTCCGGTTCCACGGATACGTTGACATCTTCGACGGTGGACCGACGATCGAGGTCAAGGTAGCCGACATGCGCTCGGCAACCGCCTCGGCCCGATACAAGGTCATCGCCGGTGATCCACCTCCTGGCCCTGATCTGTTGATCATCAACCAGGAAATCGAAAACTATCGGGCAACGCTGGCGGTAGGTTCGGTCGACGGGGACACATTGACTCTCAGTTCTGCGGTAATCGACGGTTTGGCCCTTTCCGAAGGAGACACAGTCAGAATGATGACCCTCGACGTCCCACGCACTGCTGAAGCTCCCGATCATGGACATTGACGGCTCGCTGTACATCAATGGCCTCTGGACCAGGGGAACCAGCGATGTTTTTCGTTCCACGAATCCTGCCTCCGGTGAGGAGTTATGGGAAGGGAGCGCGGCATCGGGTCGGGATGTCGCCCTGGCGGTGAAGGCCGCGAGAGGTGCCGCACCAACCTGGTCGACAGCTCACGCCATTGATGAGCGCATCGCCATCGTCACGAGGTTCAGGGAAGCCATCAAAGAGCATGCCGATGCGCTCGCCAACTTGATCACTGCCGAGACCGGAAAGGCTCGCTGGGAAACGACCGGCGAGGTCGCCGCGATGGCCGCCAAGGTCGACATCAGCCTGGCCGCCTATCACGAGCGAACCGGGATCACGACACGAACGGCGGGTTCGGCGACCTCTACCACCAGGCACAAACCCCACGGGGTCCTCGCCGTCTTCGGTCCGTACAACTTCCCCGGTCACTTGCCGAATGGTCATATCGTTCCAGCTTTGATCGCCGGAAACACCGTCGTCTTCAAACCAAGCGAGCTAACTCCGGCAGTTGGAGAGTTGACTGCCCGAATCTGGGAATCGGTCGGCCTCCCCCCTGGCGTGCTGAATCTGATCCAAGGGGCTCTTACCACCGGCCAGTCATTGTCCGCTCACGGTGATGTCGACGGGCTCTTGTTCACGGGTAGCGCCACGACCGGCGCTTACCTACATCAACAATTCGCAGGAAATCCCGGCAAAGTTCTCGCACTCGAAATGGGTGGCAACAACCCGCTGATCTTCGCGGACGCTTCGGACCTCGACGCGGCCGTACGAAACACGATTCAGTCTGCGTTTGTAAGCTCGGGCCAGCGTTGTACCTGCGCCCGTCGGCTGATGGTCCCGCTCACCGAGACGGGCGATCGGTTTCTCGATCAGCTCATCGACGCCACGTCGCGGATCGTCGTCGGCGAACCAACGGGTGACGTCTTCATGGGGCCGGTGATATCGGATCTCGCCGCGCAACGACTCCTGGACGGATACGGGTCCCTCGCCGGGGCAGGCGCAGAGATTCTGTTGCCGATGACCAGCTTGCCTCTTGGTAATAGCTACCTCTCGCCTGGCATTGTCGATGCGACCGGTCTGGCACTACCCGACGAAGAACACTTCGGTCCGCTCCTCACGGTCTATCGGTATCGCGATTTTGAAGAGGCGATCGAACTCGCCAACCACACCCGGTTTGGTTTGGCCGCCGGTCTCTTCACCGAAGATCCGGCACTCTACGAGCAGTTTTGGGAAGCTTCGACCGCCGGAATCGTCAATTGGAACAGACCACTCACCGGTGCATCAAGCGCAGCACCGTTCGGCGGAACGGGCAGCAGCGGCAACCATCGACCCTCGGCGTATTACGCCGCCGACTACGTGGCCTACCCGGTTGCCTCCCTGGAATCGCCAGAACTGGAGCGCCTTGACCTGCCGGGCCTACGTTGACGGTCGAAGCGAACTTTGACGGGCTGGTCGGCCCAACCCACAACTACGGCGGCCTCGGATCAGGGAACCTGGCCTCGGTATCGAACGCCCAATCGGTCAGTAACCCCCGACAAGCCGCTCTCCAGGGCTTGGCCAAAGCCATGGCCCTGGCGGACCTCGGACTCACCCAGGGAATCCTGCCGCCCCACGAGAGGCCCTATCTGCCGAGGCTGCGACAGGACGGGCTAACCGGCAACGACGACCAAGTGCTGTTCCATGCGGCCAACCGGACCCCTCACCTTCTCCAGACCTACTCGTCGGCGGCCGCCATGTGGACCGCCAATGCAGCCACCGTCTCGCCGTCTGCCGATACCACCGACGGTCGCGTTCATTTCACTCCGGCCAACCTGGTTGCCCAACCGCACCGTTCAATCGAAGGACCGGTGACCGCCCGGATACTCAGAGCCGTTTTTCCGAACCGCACCTATTTTCAACACCATCCCCCGCTTCCGGTAGGCATGAATTTCACTGACGAAGGCGCCGCCAATCACACCCGTCTGGCTCGCTCGTACGGCGAGCCCGGCGTTGAATTGTTCGTCTGGGGACGTAAAGCCAACGATTTCACGGCCGATCCCTACCTCCCAAGACAGAGCTACGAAGCATCCGCGGAAGTGGCTCGCCTTCATGGAGTACTCCGGCCGGTCTTCGCCAAGCAGCATCCCGCCGCCATTGCAGCCGGAGTCTTCCACAACGACGTCATCGCGGTTGGGGATCGTGATCTTTTCCTTCACCACGAGCTGGCCTTCGCCGATCCCGACCTCATTGAACGTCTCAGAGGCTCTTTTGGGGACGGGCTGATCGTGCATACGATCAGCGACGAGCAGGTCCCACTGGCGGATGCAATCGGCTCCTATGTCTTCAACAGTCAGCTCGTCACCATCGAAGGCCGACGGGTGCTCGTCGCCCCGGACGACGTCGACAACTATCCGAACGTTCGCGCCACTATCGAGGCTATCGACGAAATTGACGAAATCGTAACGTTCGACCTCCGCCAATCCATGCGTAATGGTGGTGGGCCGGCCTGTCTCAGGTTGCGAGTGGTCCTCACCGATGACGAGCTGGCCAACACCAACCAGGCTTGCCTACTTACGCCCGATCTGTTCAGTGACTTGACCGACTGGGTGCATCGGTACTACCGCGACCGGTTGACGCCCGACGACCTCGGGGATTATCAGCTACTTGCCGAATCAAGAGCGGCGCTCGACGAACTCACCGGAATTCTTCATCTCGGTGAGATTTACGACTTTCAGAAAACGGAATAACCAACCGCTTCGATCCGTTGCCAATTCAGTACCAACATGCATTTCATGAATTGATCGTGCATTGAGAAGCAACCAAACAAGGAGCGCCCAACGTGGCCACCGTCAACGTAACCAAAGACACCATGGAATCGACCATCGACGAAAACGACATTGTCATCGTTGACTTCTGGGCCGAATGGTGTGGTCCATGTAAGTCGTTCGCACCGACCTTCGAAAAGGCCTCCAACGACCATCCTGATATCGTGTTCGCTAAGGTCGACACCGAGGCCGAGCAGGAACTGGCTGGGTCGTTTGGTATCCGGTCGATTCCCACCCTCATGATCTTCCGTGAGAATGTCGTTTTGTTCAACCAGGCCGGAGCCTTACCGCCGGCTGCGTTGTCGGACATCATCTCCCAGGTCAAAGACCTCGACATGGAGGCGATCCACAAGGAGATCGCCGAGCAGACCGGCGCCGAGGGACATAGCCACGAAGACGAGCACGATCACGCCGGCCACAACCACTGAGTCGTCGCCAGGCGGAGCTTCCGCGATCTACTGCCGATAGGAACGCTTAGCGACCTCTTCGAGCATGATCTCGGTAGCTCCGCCACCGATCGCCCCGATTCGAGCGTCGCGATACATACGTTCGATCGGGGACTCTGTCATATAACCCATCCCGCCATGGAACTGCTGGCACGTATACATGACGTCATTGACCAGTTCCCCGGCCAGGGCTTTCAGCTCCGACACGGGCTTTACGACTTCCTGGCCCTGTTCGAACCGCCAGGCCGTGTCGTAGGCAAAGGTGCGAAGCGCATCGACCCGTCCCTGGAGCATCGCCAAACGGTGACGGATCGTTTGCTTGTCGAATAGGGTCGATCCGAATGCCTTTCGATTCTGGGTGTGGTCGTAGGTCAAATCAAGGGCTTCCTGGGCCTCTCCGACGGCCAGAGCGGCTAGAACGAGGCGCTCGTTCTGGAAGTTCTCCATGATGGCGTAGAAGCCTTTGTCGACCTCACCAAGTATGTTTTCGGCCGGAACCCAAACATCGTCAAAAATGAGTTCGGCCGTGTCCGATGAGCGCCAACCGTGCTTATCCAACTTCCGACCCACCGAGAAACCATCCATCCCCGGTTCCAGGATGAACATGGTGATCCCCTGATGGCCTGAGGCCTGCGGGTTGGTACGGGCGGCAACGAAGATCAGGTTGCCGTACACCCCGTTCGTTATGAACATTTTTGACCCGTTCAGCCGCCATCCGTCGCCGTCACGTTTCGCCGAACTGCGCATGCCAGCCACATCTGACCCGGCATCGGCCTCGGTCACCGCGATTGCGGTGATGATCTCTCCCGTGAGAATCCGCGGCAAGTAGCGGGCGATCTGCTCTTCGGTACCCGCATGGAGTAGATGCGGCGACGCCATGTCCGTGTGAACCAAAACCGTCGCCGCGAACCCCGAGAACGTCGAAGACCCCAAAGCCTCGGCGAATATGGCTGAGGTAAGTGGGCCATAGCCCACTCCGCCAAGCCGTTCGGGCACCCGCAAACCGAAAAAGCCGATGGCTCCCATCTTCTGAAGAACCTCGCGGGGAACCATGCCGGCTTCCTCCCATTGGGCACCGTCGGGTCGAACAAAGTCATCGATGAATCGGAGGGTTTGTTCACGGACCGCGAGGTGATCCTCACTGAGAAAAATGGAGTTCGTGGTCATACCCACAGGTTACGACCTCCTCGAACCGGTTGCAGATCCGCGTCGAGACGGTTCAATTGCGGTGGGAGCCCTTCGAGGCCCTCTTGCGGAAAAGCGATAGTCCCCCGAACCCGCTGATGACGGCCATGTAGAACCCCAGGTCGTATGGCCAGCCCGTGTTCGATACGGCGTACAGGCCAATGTCCGGGTTGAAGAACGAAGCGATCAACGAAATGGGCGCGAGCCATCCGTGCCAGATGCCGGTGAAAAACCCCGCGGGATCTGGAGTAGAGGCTCCGCCGGGGAAACAGGCCGAGGCGAACAAAGCCAACCCAAGCAAACCAGGAGTGAAACGTTTCATGCCCCGACACTACTCGGCATCGACGCGGAGCGACGCTTGCGAGCGGTGGTCCTGGCCAGCGCCCAGAATCCTCCTACGGATATCGCGGCGAACGTGAACCACTGGATCGCATAGCTTTGGTGGGGGCCTTCGTCGAAGGTCGGGAAAGGGACCGAAATCGGCAGATGGGACGGATCTGGATCGGCATAGGCGATCCCATAGACCGGATAGAGCGCATACGGAATCTGTTCCTGCAGACGGGCAATGTCTATCCGGGCGATTCGTTTCAGAACACCATCGGGTTCGATAGGGCCGTATCCACGCCGTGGTTGGGATGGCTGCAGGGTTACGGTGATTGTTTCGGTTTCCCCGTCCGACTGCGTGAAAGGAGGGGTGTCATCCTCCAAAGGAATCCACCCCTGGTTTACGAGTAGAGCGTTACCGTCGTCATCCACGAACGGGGTGATGACGTGGAAACCGGCAGTTCCATCATAGGTTTGTGACCGGGCGAGAACCTCATACGTAGGATCAAAGTGGCCGGTAATCGTGACCGTCCGGAACGCATGGTCTTCCCCGGCAACCCCGATCGGATCATCGACGGAAAGAACTGAGGTTATCGCGAGGGGGTCCTGGGCGGCTCGTTGCTGGGCGATAAGGTTGTCAAGCCGCCGCTCTTCGAGACGATTTAGTTGCCAAAATCCCAGCGACACGAACGTGTAGGTTGCGATGGCCATGATGACTGCGAACAGCAACCATATCGGGCGGGCTAGGAAGCGGTACACGAACCTATGCTACGACGAAACCCGGGCCTCGGATCAGGGCTTCTACGCAGCCAGTTTCGTCGCGTAGAGGCCCGATTGAGATGGAGGCTCTTCATCCTCAGCAGCGAGAGCTGCCGCCACATCGTCGAGGTCCTCAATGTCGGGATTCCAAACGGCTACCGGGCGCTGCGT
>JAENVV010000174.1 GCA_016650365.1 Acidimicrobiia bacterium | reverse complement strand
TCGTCGTCGGAACGATTATGACCATTTGGGGAATCCTCTCGCTTATTCAGTCGTAGCCGCCGTGCGCGCCGCGACTACGACTATCCTTGATGACACAAATGCGGGTGTAGTTCAGTGGCAGAACACGAGCTTCCCAAGCTCGATACGCGGGTTCGATTCCCGTCACCCGCTCTGAGCAACTCAGGCGACAACTCGCCCGGTTCGATCTCAAGCCGCTGTCCGGTACTCACAGCATCGTCGCTTACCCTGCCCGGGCCGGGGGCTCGACCACCAGTGCGGAAACCCTCATGCTGCCATGGCCCAGAGCCTCGAATCGATTGTATAGAACCGGGTGCCGCAATTGCATAAACCTAGGGATGTCACCGGATTCCGACTAGAGTGCCGGTGCGGGGGGATTCCGTACGCGTTACGAGTAGAACGTGGTGAAGTGGCAGACACGATAAGGGTTATGGTCGTCGACGACGACACAGAAGACCTTCAGATGATTTCAGCCCTCCTGGAAGCCGGGACGACAGTTCCGTTGGAGATCAATCCGGCGAGTTCCTATGAGGACGCCCTCAGCAAGCTTCACGGTGCTCAGTTTGACGTAGCCGTGGTCGACCACCGACTGGGAACTCACACTGGATTTGATCTCATCAAAGCCAGTCGTGCTCAGGGATTTGTTGGTTCGTTCGTGCTGGTTACCGGCTTCGGTAGCTCATCAATCGACGACCAGGCTCTCGAAGCCGGGGCAGCCGGATACATCCCCAAACAAGAACTGGAACCTGAGCCGCTTGCACGGATGGTTCGATACGCCGCCAGCACATCCAAAGGTGCGACCAGAACCCCCGACGAAAAGCCGACCTGGACACCTCGCAAAGGAGACCTTGCCCTTCATTTGGCCCTTGCCAAGGGCTCCACGGTTCGAGAAGCGGCCGCCGCAGCTGGAATCAGCGAACGAACCGTTCATCGGCGGATGGACGAACCGGGATTCCTCGAAGAGGTCGAACGCCTCCGAGCCGATTTACGAGATCGGGCTCTTGACATCGCGGCCCGGGACATCTCGGACGGTCGCTGAATCGACCGGTCGCCGAATCGACCGCTACGACAGCTTCAGAACTAACTCGACCGACGCAAGGCTGAGTCGCGTTGCACGATGCCTAGCGACACGCCTTCCATCAAAACCTCGCGCGCCTGGGTTGCGCCGCGTACCTGGTCCGCGATCACGGTCGAAGCGTTCTCCCAAGCGGTCTTCACCAGGCCGAGGGTGAATTGCTTGGCGCGATCGGGTTCCCAAGCCACCAGCACGTACTCGTGGCTCATGTGGAGCTGCCGAAGGATATTGGGGATCGGCGTCAGGCTATTGACTATCAGACAGGTACCTTCTCCTTGCCGATGAGCCCGCTCGAGGGTCCGGCGCGTTTGATACACCCCTTCGTCACTGTCGACGGCCCGGACGGTTCGAAACGGTGAGTGGTCACCCTTGGCGGGACCCAGTTTGCCGTCGGGAACAATGAGGAATCCCTTGGAGGCCGGATCCAGAAACTTCATGCATGTCACCGCGTCACTGGTGGTCGTTACTCGTGCCCCAACGGCGGCGTCGATGCCCTGCACGTACGAGGCAAGGTCTCGGATCACCTGGGGGGTAATCGTCGCGCGACGGGCCTCGTTCGCGTCAAAGAGTTGCAGCTTGTTCATCAAGACCTCCAGCCGGATGGGCCAGTGACCGCGCCCGACGAGGATCGGCCGATTGGCAGAGTTTGCATAGATAGTGTTTGGACACCAACGGCCGGCAACGCGGCATGAGCGGTGCGGGGATGCTCCCTGTTCGCCAGTTCGGTGGCGGATGCCAGGGTGGAAACGGCCCAGGTTGTCGCGGTAGGTTGGGTGACGATCACCGCGACGCCACCCCGAATGCTGAGGTTCAATCGCTTCGCCCGAGCCGCCACTGCCAAATCCGTCATGTTCGCAGATATCGGACAAAGTCCGCCAAAACTTGACACACTATCGATCATGAGTACCACTGGGCGTCAGACTGTGGTTCCCGATATACGGTCCTAAACCTTGCGTACTAACGTTTTACTTGGAGCCAGTTGAGGAACGGAAGGTGTGGGTGTGAGTTTCGTCAAGGTGCTCATCGTCGATGATTCACCGACCGACCTGATGATCCTTTCCGCCCTACTCAACCAGGCAGGCGACTACCAGGTGACCCAGGCTACGGACGGGTTCAAGGCACTTGACGCTCTCAGCCAAGGACTGCCGGATATATGTTTGGTCGACTTCGACATGCCAGGGATGAACGGTCTGGAATTCGTCGGCCGGGCCCGATCCGAGTATTCGGACCTTACCTTCATCGTGATTAGCGGAGTTCCCGCAAGCGATATCGCGTCGGCCGCCCTGGCCGTGGGTGTGCACACGATCATCTCAAAGGCCGATATCGACTCCAGACTTCTTGACCGGGAGATCGAGGCGGCGATGGCGGCCCGTTTACAATAGCGCGGCCCTCCGGGCGCCGTACAACATGAAAGGCCTGATGAGCGCGATCGATACAAACGCCTATCATCAACTCTTCGAGGCGATGCCCGTGGCCGCCCTACTTGTCGACGATCACGGGACCTGCCTTGACACCAACCCGGCTGCGGTGAAGATTCTCGGCCCGGCTTGCCTCGACCCAACCTGGAATGTATTCGATTCCGATATCCTGCGCGGTGACGAGCTGGATCGACTGGTCGACTCGATTCGGTCAACCGGCACCGTCGAAAGCTATGACGCCACCGTCCACGGTTCGCCAGGCAGTCGGTTGGTGCACATTTCCGGGCATCGCGTCTTCAACGAACCTCGCCAACAACACGTGACGTGGCTCCTGCTTGGCGATGTGGCCGACAACTCGGCCGCCGCCTATCAACTCGCCCGACTGAACCGCCAACTCGAAGACAGCAACCGACAACTCGACCAATTCGCCTCGATGGCTGCACACGACCTGAAGGCTCCGGCACGTCGGGTTCGGATGTTTGCCCAACTTCTCGACAACGACCCAACCCTGAGTGAATCTTCACGCGGGTTTGTTCACCGGATACATACTTCGGGGAGCCAGATGGAAGAAATCGTCGACAGCCTTCTCCAGTTCGCCAGGGTTGACGAGGGACTCGATGCCGTGAAGCCGGCCAATCTGCGACAGCTTCTCCAGCGAGTCTGCACGCAGTGCGCTCATGATCTGGAAGAAGCAGGCTATGAGATCCGCGTAGGAGGCACCTATCCGACCGTATCGGTTGATGCGGTCGCCATCGAACAGTTGTTTCAGAACCTGGTGAGTAATGCCGTGAAGTTCCGTCGCCGGGACGTTTCTGGCGTGCTCACCGTGACCTCACGAGCCGAGCCAGACCTCGGTGGCGACCACGTAATCGTCTTTTCGGACAACGGGGTCGGCTTTCCCGAAAGAGACTCCGAACAAGTATTCGAAATGCTGTACCGGGCCCATAACAAGTCTGAATTTGAGGGCAACGGCATCGGGTTGGCGATCTGTCGTCGCGTCTGTCGCGCCCACGGGTGGGTCATTACCGCTCAGAGCCCCGGCGAATATGGGGCTTCGTTCCGAATCGTCATTCCGAAGTCCGACCTCGATGACTATCACCGAAGATAGGGACGACATGATCACGAAGCCGACTTCAGCCAACTACTATCTCGACTCGTGATCTTTTCTGACCGAACCATCAAAGAAGCCATCGCCGACGGACGGGTCTCGATCGAACCGTACGACGAATCAATGGTCCAGCCTTCGAGCATCGATCTTCGGGTTGATCGCTACTTCCGGGTGTTCCAAAACCACAAGTATCCGCACATCGACCCTCGTAGCCGCCAGGAAGACCTGACAACAATCGTCGAGGTCGCCGGCGACGAACCGTTCGTGCTGCATCCCGGCGAGTTCGTGCTCGGCTCGACCCTCGAGCGGGTCCGTCTCGGCGATGATGTGGTCGCCCGCTTGGAGGGAAAGTCGTCATTGGGTCGCCTCGGTCTGCTTATTCATTCCACCGCAGGCTTCGTTGACCCCGGGTTCGACGGCTATCTGACCCTGGAACTCTCCAACGTAGCCAAC
>JAENVV010000173.1 GCA_016650365.1 Acidimicrobiia bacterium | reverse complement strand
CCCCAGTCCGGGATGGCAGCCACGATCCGACTGGCTAGATCGATCTCACCCTCACCGATCGCCCAGGTAACCGCCGACCGAAGATTGTCGTACGCAAACGACAACTCGACGGCGGCTTCGCCCTCCTCCGGTGTCACGAGTCGGCTTGCTTCGACTTCGGCCACCTGCGCAAAGTGTCCCGCATGGGTGCGCCGCAACCCGGGTTCGGAAGTTCCCAGCCGCATCAGGGCATAACGTCGAATGGTCTCAAGCAGTCGGTACCTGGTTCGGGTCGCCGAGGTCTCCGCCATGACCAATGACTGATCCACCAACGTAGACAGCCACAGTCGCACCGGGTCGGGATCATGGGGTTGGGCGGCACAGACGGCGAGCACATCCTCGAAAAGGAACCAGCCGGACATGACCCCAAGCCGGTCCAACAGACGCCGACACTGGTCGGGTAACAGGCTGTAGGACCATCCGACCGTGGCGTCGAGTGTCCGATGGCGCTCGTCGTCGAAATCTGTCCCTCTCATCATCAGCACCTGAGATCCCAGCGTGCCGATAATTTCGTCTGGGGTCATAGACCCCAGACGAGAGGCGGCCAGTTCCAGGGCGAGGGGGAGACCATCGAGTCGACGGCACAAGTCCACAACGTCACCGCGATTGGCGTCTGTAATCCGAAAAGAACTCGGGGCCCGCCCGAGCAATAGTTCGACTGCCGGCCACTTACGCAGAACGCTGATCGGTCCGTCGGGGCGATCAGGCAGTGGCAAAGATGGGGTACGCCATTCGAATTCACCGTCGATATGCAATGGAGCCCGACTGGTGGCCACCACGGTAATCTGCGGGCAGTTGCGCACCAGTGCCGCCAGGGACCGTGCCACCGTCCCGGCCAGATGCTCACAGTTATCAACGATCAGGAGCGCCCGACGGGGGCGCAGATATTCGATGAGTCCAGCAAGAACTCCCGAATCGGGATGCGGTTGCACCCGGGCACTCGCCGCCAGGACCGCGTCCACCGCCGACCCTTCGGACACCGTCGACAGGTCAGCGAAGAACACCGGTTGCTCGTCGCCGGCAACCGCCAGTCGGCCCAACTCCATCGCCAGTCGGGTCTTACCCACGCCACCGGGTCCGGTCAGGGTCAGCAACCGAACCCGACCGAGGAGAGTCACCAGCTCTTCGACCTCGACACTGCGGCCGACCAGCGGGGTCATGGCGGCCGGCAACCACGACGGTTCCGATCCGCTGAGCGATGCCTCATGCAGGAGGATCTGGTCTTCCAACGCCTGCACCTCGGGTCCTGGTTTTACGCCGAGTTCCCGGCTCAATTGATCGCGCAGTCGTCGGTAGACGGCCAGGGCATCGGCGTGACGTCCCGTTCGATACAACGCTCGCATGAGCAGTCCAGCGAGATGTTCGTCGAGGGAATTGTCGGCGACCGTGGCTTCGAGCAGTGGGACTACTTCGGTGGCATGGCCGGTTTCAAGGGTTGCCTCCGCCCAGGCGGCGACAGCGCGCTGCCGTTCCCACTCGAGTACCACAGCCATTTCCTGAACCCACGGATACATCACATCGACCAGGAACGAGCCCCGCCACAGATCGAGCGCCTCGCCCAACACGCGGCTCCGTTCGGCCGGGTCGGCCGTTTCGGCCGCTTTCTTTACCGCCGCCCGGAACACGTCGACATCGGTCTCTATCGACCGACCGTCGATCCGGTAGGCACCGTGTTCTCCGCGTAGCCCCACCGCGTCTCCGAACAGTCTGCGCAGGTTGGACACGTAGGTTCTGACCGATCGGATGGCTCCGTCGGGCGCCTCGTCGCCCCACACGGCATCGATCAACGTCGCGTTGCTGACGGGCTCACCGGCATGCAGGACCAGGTAACAGAGCAACGCTCGCTGCTTGGGTCCGCCGAGATGGATCAGCCGACCCCCGACGGATCCGTCAAACGGTCCGAGCAACCGGAACTGCACCAGATCATTCGTCATCACCGCTGCACCCTAATGCTCAACCCGTTTCCCGACCCTGGGGAGGGCTTGAGATGTTGCGACATCGGCCCGGGCGCTTGGATCACCTGAGGGTCAGCACCGGATCGGTCAACGTCCATCCCATGTCGGTATCCGAGGCGGCCGGGTCCCAGCGTCTGATCTGATCCGCGCTGCGAATCCGTAGCAATCATTCTTCTCTTGTCGCTGCCCTACCGCTGCCGCGTGTTCGCACCACCTGGTTGACGGGCCATAGGAACCTTAGATTCACTCCCTGATCGCCACTGCACCTCCCTGGGTTTAGTGGAGGTGATGGTGTTCCCTGTCCCAGGTCAAGCCACAACGACCCTGCCCCAACAGTCCAAGGGTCAAGCACGCTGACAGCGGAAGCCCAGGGGCCATCAGCCCTAAAGGTTTGGCGTATTCGATACCGATAAGTCCTGGGGGCCCGGGCCGAAAGGAAGCTATGAGCAATTCGAAAACCGGTTTGTGGGCCACCTGCGGCCAGCACGAGCGGTGCCTGCCAGCTTTGATGGGTGAACCACCGGCAGACTCCCGTGTTGCGTCGGAGGATCACCTGATCCATGCCGCGTCAGCAAGCGAACCGCACAACT
>JAENVV010000172.1 GCA_016650365.1 Acidimicrobiia bacterium | reverse complement strand
GCGTGCTTCGTGAAGTCCGCTTGCCAGTTTGAGATTCGTATTGATCATGATACACCCTCCTGACAGGTATTTCTGTCTGTTGTGATGTCATAATGATGTCATAATGATGTCAACTTGTCAAGGATCAATTAAAAATTCTTGAAAACCCCACCGTTAGAGGCCAAATGGCCTAGGTGGCAGGCTCGATTCGCCAGTGATCGAGGTTGGCAGCGATGACTTCGCGGACTTGGACCACCACATCTTCGGCCTGTTGACCGGCTTCCCGAAGGATCGGCCGACCGAAGGAGACCCGCACCCGGGTACCGAACGGAATCGGGAACATCTTGTGGGTGAGCAGCCGCCACGACCCATCGATGGTGGTCGGAACAACGTCCATATCCGGGGCAGCCTTCATCAACTGCACGACACCGACCGGCTTGAACTCCTTGAGATGGCCGTCCCGTGACCGGGAACCTTCCGGGAAGATGACTGCGGAAACTCCCCTCTCCTGGCAGTGTTTCCCGAATTCCCGGATCACTCGTACCGCATCACGGCCAGCCGACCGGTCGATGATGGCGTTGCCACCCCGGCGCAGGTTGTACGAGACGAACGGGATCCACTTGCTGAGTTCCTTTTTCGCGATGTACTTGGGGAAGTTGGAGAACAACACGCCACCGATGATCGGTACGTCAAAGAACGACTGGTGGTTCGACACAAGAATGTACGGGCGATCATTGCGGACTTCCGGATCTCGTTCGATCTTGACTCGCACCCCCGACGGGAAGAATGCCCAGATGAGGACCCGCTGCATGACCCCGGCGGCCACTTCGACAGAATGTTCTCCAAACAGACGAGCCACCCGCAGAGTCACATCGGCAATCACAAAGACGACGCCGAAAGACAACAGCGTTGGAATGGTCGTGATCCAATCCCAAACCACCAGCCAGAACCCGCGCGGCTTTTCTGCTTCTTCCATCCTGCAATGGTAATCCGACGCCCTCACCTCGCCTCTCTCCTGGTTCGGGAATCCATCCGAGCGAATCGATCATCTCCCGCCCTGCGTAGGATGCCGGATGATTTCGACCAATGCCGGAAGCCATCCCGGTCGCATCTCAGCGCGCGACTGGGGCCTTCTGCTGACGATCTCGGTGATCTGGGGGTCATCGTTCTTGTGGATCGCCATCGGCCTTGACCATCTCGGACCGGGAGTCATCGCCACGGTCCGGGTGGCACTTGGAGCGGCGTCTCTGTCGACCCTGCGGGCTTCCCGGGTCACGATCGCCCGATCCGACTGGCTGGCTATCTCCATCGTCGGTGTGGCGGGCAACGCGGCGCCTGCGCTGCTCTTTGCACTGGCCGAACAATCGGTGAGTTCGTCGATTGTCGGCATGTTGAATGCCGCCGTCGGACTCGTGACCCTGTCGATAGCGTTCGCCATGGGCAACCGATCGATAACCGGTCGCCACGTCGCCGGTCTCACCGTCGGACTGGCTGGGGTCGGCCTCCTGATTTGGCCCACCATGCAAGGAGGCCGCGCCGGAGTCGTCGGAGTCGGCTGGGTTGCCCTGGCGTTGCTCGGGTACGGTCTGACGAACAACGTCCTGCCGCCGTTGCAGCAGAAATACGGAGGTATCGCGGTGATCGCCCGGGCCCAGATGATCGGCACCGTCGTCCTGCTCCCATTCGGCATCGCCGACCTTGGCGAATCCACCTTCGCCTGGGGCTCGGTTCTCGCCGTGCTCATCCTCGGGGTCTTCGGGACAGGGGTCGCCCGGGCCATGTATGCCACGATCCTCGGCCGGGTCGGCGCCCCCCGCGGATCAATCGTTGCCTACATCATCCCGATCGTCGCCGTCATTCTCGGCATCACGTTTCTCAACGAACACGTCCAACTCATCCAACTGGCCGGCCTCGCCCTGGTCCTTGGCAGCGTCCTGCTGACCTCGTCTCGCCTCAAGCAGACCTAGCTCGCAACAAAATCCACGGGACCGGAATTTCTAGCTGAGTTGGGCCGGGTCGATCTGTAAGCGCGCTGGACCGAGATCAAGATCTGCCACCCGCCCCGGACCATCACGGTTCGATTCGACCATCGAACCGACGCCTTGTTTAAAAACGACAAGTTCGGGACCCTCCGGATCGATCACCCAGCACCTGGCCACACCCAGCCCCGCGTACTTGCGTAGTTTGCGAATCGTGTCACGGGATCGGTCGGTGCTCAACACTTCCACCACAAGCTGGGGAAGCCCTGTAAGTCGGACGTCATCGCCACTGGCCTCGAACACGATGACATCAGGAACGAACTCGTCGACCTGCCCATCCAGCTTCCAACCCCAGTTCTCGGCAACCAGAAAGCCCTGCGGTAGCACGGCCTCGATTGCGTTCGCCAACCGGCGACAGATCGTCTGATGGCGGAGCGTCGGCGACGGACTCATGACGAACTCACCATCGACGTACTCGCCACGAACGTCCGGCCCCAGCGCCTCGTACTCGTCCCATGACATGGGTATGCGCTCATCCACGTGCATGCCATGCACACTACTCCCCGATCTATCGACGTCTCCCGTCAACATAAGTCGGGGTTGTGACAGAAACCCGATTCGGACCGAATGGTCGGTACTCGTGATGGACCACCTAGCGGCTGGTCGAATTCCGCAGGATCTTGTCCATGGCCTTCCCCTTGGCCAGTTCATCCACCAACTTGTCGAGATAGCGGATCTCGCGCATCGTGGGTTCCTCGATATCTTCGACCCTCACACCGCAGACGACGCCGGTGATGAGCGACCGGTTCGGATTCATCTTCGGCGCCTTGGCAAAGAACGTCTCAAAGTCGGTCTTCTTGTCCAACTGCGCTTCCAGACGCTTCTGGCTGTAGCCGGTCAGCCAACGGATGACTTCGTCGACCTCGGCCTTCGTCCGACCCTTCCTCTCCGCCTTCGTCACGTAGTGCGGATAGACGCTCGCCAAGCTCGTGGTGTAGATCCGGTGCTTTTTCTCGCTGATTTCTGTCGCCATGCCGGCCTCGTTCCGTCATCGTGGTCTGACCTCAAGCTAATGGACACCATTCGATGAGTCGCTGGCCGACGCCGTTCGGGCGGTCCCAAGCTCGCCGGGAGCTGGGGATCGAACTGCCCGAATCTCAAGCACTACCCGTCCGCCGATGCCACCTGGTTTCACCTAGTTCTCCTCAGGGTGGAGGGCTCTTTTTCTGTCACAGGGTCGGGTTAGAATCGAACGTATGTTCGACACATTGATTGACCCGACATCTGACCGGGCGGCTACTGATGGGGTTCCCGCTGGGCTTGATGACATGGAACCGGGCCTGTTCCTGGCGGCCATGTTGTC
>JAENVV010000171.1 GCA_016650365.1 Acidimicrobiia bacterium | reverse complement strand
GGGACCTCTTCCTTATCAGGGAAGCGCTCTAACCAAGCTGAGCTATAGGCCCGAAGGAGTGGGAATTGTATCAGGCCGATTCAGGTCCCAATCCAACGCCCTTCCGGGTTGAGTTGTATGTCAGTCAGTCAGTCCGTCCGCAGGGGATGGCCCGACCGTGGAGCTGAGGGGATTTGAACCCCTGACCCCCTGGTTGCAAACCAGGTGCTCTGCCAAGCTGAGCTACAGCCCCGGGGACGGGTAGTTTACGCCCAAAACGACAGCGACACGAACCGGATTCGGTGCTGGCGTGTACGCTGCCCAGGTCGACTTGGAGCCCCACTTGCCAGCAGCCGTAATCGTTGATGCGGTCCGAACCCCGATAGGTCGGCGCGATGGCCTTCTCGGGAAGCTACATGCCGTCGATCTGGCCGCCCGCCCGCTCGAATCGTTGGTAGCCAGGACCGGCATAGATCCTGGCTTGATCGAGGACGTCATCATGGGATGTGTCATGCAGACGGGCGAACAAGGACTCAACGTTGGTCGCAGTGCCGCGCTGGCTGCCGGCTTCCCTGACAGCGTGGCCGGGACCACCGTCGATCGGCAATGCGGATCCTCCCAGCAGGCGGCGCACTTTGCGGCGCAGGGCGTCATGGCGGGCGCCTATGACGTGGTAATCGCCGCCGGAGTGGAATCGATGACCAGAGTTCCCATGGGCGTCACGGCGTATCAGGGGCCGGGTCAACCGTTCGGACCCACCGTCAAAGATCGATACCAGTTGGTACCGCAGGGGATCTCAGCCGGGTTGATTGCCAGGGAGTGGTCGTTGACTCGTGAGCAGCTTGATTCGATCGCCTTTGATTCCCATCAGAGGGCCGCCCGGGCCACCAGCGAGGGCAGGTTTGTCGATCAAATGGTCCCGCTGGACGTTGGCCTTGCTACGGCAATGACCACCGACGAAGGGATTCGGGCCGAGATCAGTGCGGCTGAACTGGCTCGCCTTCGACCGGCGTTCGAAGAAGACGGTGTGGTGACGGCCGGGAATGTTTCGCAGATATCGGATGGGGCGGCCGCCGTGCTCATCATGAGCGAATCAAAGGCGGAGTCCCTCGGACTCGAACCCATGGCGCGTTTTCGGTCATTCTCTCTGGTGGGGGTCGATCCGGTGACGATGCTCACCGGCCCGATCCTGGCGACGGAGCGGGTTTTGAAAAGGGCCGGACTGTCGATTGATGACATCGACTTGGTTGAGGTAAATGAGGCGTTCGCCAGCGTGATCGGTGCCTGGTTGGCAGACACAGATCCCACCGGAGACCTCTGGAGTCGTACGAACGTCAACGGGGGAGCCATCGCCCTGGGGCACCCGCTGGGAGCGTCCGGAGCGCGACTGTTGACCACGCTCGTTCATGAACTCAAACGAACTGGCAAACGGTACGGACTTCAGACGATGAGCGAAGGCGGAGGCATGGCCAACGGCCTCATCATCGAACGTCTGTAACCCTGCCTACACTTTCGGACATGTTCTGGCAGGTTGTTATTGCGCTCGTGGCGGGCTGGTTGCTCTGGAAGGCGATGACGTCGATTATCCGGATGCTGGCCGACGCTCCTGACGAGCCAGACCCCGAAGACGTTTCTGAGACCGAAGTTCATTTCCGGTGTGCCGGATGTGGGACCGAGGTCATCATGACGGTTCAGTCAAATACCGAAGACGCCTATCCCCGACATTGTCGGGAACCCATGAACCCGATCTGGAGACCCGCCTGAGGACTACCTCCGCCCACCTATCGCAGGGGGGACAGCTAGTGCCAGTTGACCGTCATGATGAACCCGATGGCTATGGCGAGAAGACCGCCACGCAGCGACCACGGGCTCAGGCTGAAGATGTAGTAGGCCAGAACCGCCAGTACGCCGACCACCATCAGGCCGGTCATGGATATGACATACCACTTCGGTGATTCGACCTCGAGTTCCTTGGCGCGGGGAATCTGATGGACGACAGCTTTTTTACGACCTTTTGATTTCGGCATGGTCTAGGAGGATAGCCGCTCGACTGGCGACCTTCGGAGCGACGGACCAAACGTCGCCAGACGCTTGGTCACTGTGGGATCGCCAGTAGTCTGGCTGCCCTATGCGATGCCTTGTTGTCGATAACTACGACTCGTTCACCTACAACCTCGTCCAGTATCTCGGAGAGTTGGGTGCCGATCCGATCGTAATCCGCTCGGATGAGATGACGCCCGAACAGGCCCGCCAGTTCAAGGCGGATCGTCTCGTGATCTCCCCCGGCCCTGGACGCCCCGAACAAGCCGGCTATTCGATCGACTTCATCAAGACGCTGGGACGCGAGATGCCGACGCTCGGGGTCTGTCTCGGCCATCAGGCCATCGTGGTGGCCTTCGGTGGTCAGGTTGACCTGGCGCCTGAACCGAAACACGGGAAGACCTCTCAGATTCGCCACGACGGCGAAGCGGTGTTTTTCGGCCTGTCGCAACCGTTCACGGCCACCCGGTATCACTCGCTGGCCGTTTGTGAAATGCCAGACGAGTTGATGGCGACCGCCTGGAGCATCGAAGACGAAGTCATCCAGGGCATCCGCCACGTCGAGTTGCCGATTTATGGGGTGCAGTTCCATCCTGAGTCGATTCTCACGACGGAGGGCAAGGCGCTTTTGCAGAACTTTTTGGCGGGCTAGTCACCAGGCGACCGGTGCCACACGTCGACTACCGGGCTGGCGGCGCCGCTCCGACCACGACATATCCCGAATCGACCGACTCGAGAATTCCCTCCCGAACCAGCGCGGACAGGGCAGTCTCGACGCGATCTGGTTGGTGGCGGACGGTTGCCGCGACCAGATCGGCGGTTCGGGGTCTTCCGTCGAGCATCAGTTTCACGATCGTCCCGCGAGTCTGACGGAGCGAACCGTCGAAACCAGCTTGCCGGGGCGGCGGGACGTACACCGTCGGGTCGGCGCAGGAGTCCGAGACGGGGCAATCTTCGCAGCGCGGTACCGGTTTGCATATCAGAGCGCCCAAATCCATCACTGCCGAGTTCCAACGGGCCGCCTGGCCGGGCGGAACCATCGCAACGGCCTGTTCAGACAGTTCTGATCCCACCAGCGCCCGTCCGACCCATCGCGATAGAACGCGCTTCAAGTTTGTATCGATGGCCGGTACCTGTTCGCCGAACGCGAAGCACGCGACTGCGGCGGCCGTGTATGGCCCAACGCCGGGCAGTGCGCCAAGGTCAGTGCTCGTGTCAGGCCAACCCGACTCCACCACCACCCGGGCGGCAGCCTGCAGATTCAAGGCCCGACGGTTGTACCCGAGCCCCGACCACTCGGCGAGCACGTCGGCCGGCGGGGCTGACGCCATGGCCCGGGGGGTGGGAAACCTGGCGAGGAAGGAGTCGTAGCGGACGGCCACCCGATCGATCTGGGTCTGCTGGCTCATCACCTCGGAAACGAGGATGACCCAGGGGTCGTCGGTGTGTCGCCAGGGGAAATCGCGTCCGTGCCGTTCGTACCAGGCGAACAGCGCCTCCATTAGGGGACGGTGGTGGTCGGGGGTGTGGTCGGGGTCGTGGTGGTGGTCGTCGTCGAGGTCGTAGTTGTGCTGGTCGTCGTCGTGGTGGGGGCCACGGCCAGGATCACCGTGATCTTGGTGCCTTTGGGGAACAGGCCCCCGGCGTCGGGGGTCTGCTCGACAATCCGGCCGGCCAGGTCGGCGTTTTCGCGAGTTTCCTGGCTCACCACGACTTCGAAGCCCAGGCCTTCGGCGAGTTGTGTGGCGTCTTCGACCGTTCGGCCGATCAACGATGGAACTGCCTTGGTTTCAGGTCCAATGGAGACGATCAAAAGGATGGTGCTGCCGACTTTGATGTCCCCTGGGGCCGGGATGCTCGACACGATCAAACCCTCCTGGAGTTCATCGTCAAAGGCATCTTCCGATTCAACGACAAAGCCAAGGCCTTCGAGTTCAAGTTTCACCTCACGGAACGAGCGTCCGTGAAGGTCCGGGAGCGTATACAACTCGGGGCCTCCCGACACCACGAGATCGACCGCTGAGCCGACGGGAACCGGATCGCCCGCCTGAGGATTCTGTGAGATCACCTGGCCAAGCAGGATGTCCGGATCGGGCTGATTTGTGACAAAGCCGACAATCAACCCTCGGTCCGTCAAGCGTTGTTCGGCTTCGGCCTGGCTGATTCCGACCAGGATCGGTACCTGAGCTTGGTCCTGACCGTTCGAGATCACGATCTTGACGAGGCTTTGGGCTTCAACTTCGGTTTCGGCCGGCGGATCCGACTCGATCACGGTCCCGGCGACGACGATGGGGTCGGCCCGGCGCTCGACGTCCCATTTGAGGTCGGCGTCTTGGAGCAGGTTGACAGCTGTTGCTTCGGTGAGCCCGACCAGGGACGGCACTTTCACCAGGGTTGCCTGGTCGCCACCGCTGCCCCCGCCAATCACCTTGAAGAGCACGAACATCAGTGCTACGAGACTGAGCAGGAGCACCACCGAGGTGGCGATAAACGGACGGTTGTTGGCGGCGGTAGAGGCACTTGCCACCTGCCGATAGGTTTCGTCGGGGGGAACCGTGGGGGCGGGCATCTCGGTCAGGACCCGGGTGGGAGCGGCGGCCGAAGCCATCTGGGCAGCATTTGGCTTGGCTCCCTGGATGTAGAGCAAAAGGTCTTCGCGCATCTCCAAGGCAGTCTGATATCGAGCGTCAGGCACCTTGTCCATGGCCTTGACGACGATCGTCTCGATGTCCGGCGGCAAATGTGGGTTCCCAACCGAAGGAAGCCGAGCGGGTTCGGAGACATGCTGGTATGCGACCGAGACGGGCGAATCGCCGGTGAAGGGTGGTACGCCGGTGAGCATTTCGTACAGGACGACCCCGAGCGAATAGAGGTCCGATCGTTCGTCGAGTGGCTGTCCCTGGGCTTGTTCTGGAGAGAAGTACGTCGCCGTACCGATGACCGCCCCGGTTTTGGTCAGCTGCTGTGAGTCGTTCCAGGCGAGGGCTATGCCGAAGTCGGTCACTTTGGCGGTTCCATCGGGCGTCAGAAGAATGTTGGCCGGCTTGAGATCGCGGTGGACGAGGCCGGCCCGGTGAGCGACCGCCAGGGCGGCCGAGACTTCGGCGGCGATTTCGGCAGCCCGGCGTGGCATAAGCCCGGTTTCGTCATGAATCACATCTCGAAGGGTCTTGCCTTCGACGAGTTCCATTACGATGAAGTAGAGCGACCCCTCTTCGCCCCAGTCGAAAATGGACACGATGTTGGGATGCGAAAGATTGGCCGCAGACTGTGCCTCACGACGGAATCGGGCGATGAAGTTGTCGTCGGTGGCGAATTGGGGATGAAGAATCTTGATGGCGACCCTGCGCCCGAGCAGGGTATCGGTGGCCTCCCACACGTCGGCCATACCCCCGCGTGCCAGATGTCGGATGAGCTCATATCGGTTCGCTAGTCGGTTGCCCGGTTGCATCGGGTGGATTGTAGGGTCACTCAAGGCTTCAGCCACCGTTCCAGCGTTTGTTTGGCGATCGGCGCCGCGGTGCGGCCTCCCGATGCCTCGTCGCCCTGCACCCCTCCAAACTCGACGATGACAGCAATCGCGATCGTGGGTTGGTCGGCGGGAGCGAAACCGACGAACCACGCGTGAGGTGGCTGGCCGGGATTCTCAGCTGTCCCCGTTTTGCCGGCCACCCGTATGCCGTCAATCCGGGCGTTGGTCCCGGTCCCGGAATCGACGGTTTCCACCATAAGCTCGAGCAGGATTGCGGCGGTTGCCTCGTTCACGGCCCGCCGCCACACAGCCGGCTCGGTGGATGAGACGACCTTGCCGTCGCCGTCGACGATATCCGCCACGAGATACGGAACCATGATTTGTCCCCCATTGGCTATCCCGGCGGCCATGAGAGCCATGTGCAGCGGAGTGACCCGGACGTCTCGCTGTCCGATGGCCGATTGGGCAAGAGCGGGAAGGTCTTCCGAGAGGTCTACCGGTGAAAAGTTTGACGGTATGACTGGAAATGTGAAGGGGATTTCGGCGCCAAATCCGAAATTCTCTGCCTGTGACTTGAGGGCGTCGGCCCCAATTTCCATCGCTGCTTGAGCGAACGTCGTGTTACAGGAGGAGATAAACCCGCGCCCCAGCGTCACTTCGCTTCCGGAACCGCAGGGTCTTCCGTTGGCGTTGGAAATGGTTGACTCGGATCCGGGGAGAGCGAGCGAAGCCGGGTTGGCGAACGTGGAGTCGACGGTCATCTCGCCGAACTCAAGGGCGGCTGCCGCGGTAATGATCTTGAATATCGACCCTGGCGGGTAGAGCTCGTTTACGACCCGGTCCCGCAACGGTTCGTCTGGGTCGGCGTCGAGGGCATCGCCGGCAGGACCGGCGGTCGCGCCGACGAGCACGGATGGGTCGAACCCGGGAGATGACACATAGGCGAGGATGGCACCGGTCGAAGGGTCTAAGGCGACCACGGCGCCGATTTGTCCGGCCAACGCCTCGCTGGCTGCCCGTTGCAGGGCGACGTCGATTGTCAACCGTATGTTTTCGGGATGGAGGTCATTGCCGAGGACACCGGCAATCACGTTGGAAATCGTCAAATCTTGTTTGCTTCTCAAATCATTGGCATACGCCTGTTCGAGCCCGCGATCTCCAAACAAGAGCGATGAGAAGCCCACCGGATGGCCGAGAAGCCCTCCGAATGGGTAGGTCCGCACAAAGGTACCGGCGCCGGCCTGGGCCTCCGAGGTGGCAAGCACGACGTCATTTCGGTCGAGGATCAGACCCCGCTCGCGTTCGGATCGGGCGAGCTGCACCCTGGCGTTACGGGGATCGTCCCGGTATCGGTCGGTCGCCAACGCCTGGATGTAGGTGACGTTGACAAGCAGCAAGCAGAAACCGATCAGGAGGGCGAGCGTGAGGCGGCGAATCGGGCTGTTCATACCCGCTCCTCATGGGAAACCTGGACGAGAAGGGCGACCAACACGAAGTTCGACACCAGTGAAGAACCGCCGTATGACATGAAAGGCAACGTGATGCCGGTGAGGGGGAAGAGACGGACGATGCCACCGATGATGAGCAAAGACTGGAGGCCGAACGAGAAGGTCAGACCGGCCGCCAGGAGCTTTCTGAACAAATCACGGCTGCGCAGCGCGATCCCCATGCCGACGCTAACCATCAACGCGTATATGGCCAGGATGAGAACCGAGCCGACCAGGCCTAGCTCCTCGCCGACCGCCGCGAAAATGAAGTCGGTTGGGGCAAACGCAATGAGCGACGGACGACCTAGCCCGAGACCGGTTCCCGAAAGGCTCCCGGAAGCCATCGCGAAGATGCCGTTTGATATCTGGTAGCCGGTTGTTTCGTAGTGCTCGAAGGGTACGAGCCACGCCTCGAGGCGGGTTTGGACGTGCGTGAAGGCGCTCCAGGCAGCTACCGACCCCAGGGCGAACAGCCCTCCGCCGACCACCAGGTAGGTGTTGCGGGCGGTGGCCACATACATCATGGCGATGAAGGTCGAGAAGAGTAGGAGCGAAGCGCCGAGATCGCGCTGATAGATCATCACCCCGAAGCTGGCAAACCAGGCCACGAGTATGGGGATCATTTGGCGCGGCTCGGGTAGCTCGAAGGGACCGAATTTGCGAGTCCGCATGGCCAGTGCCTCGTGGCGCTCGGCCAGGAACGAGGCCAGAAAGCCGACGATGAGAAGTTTCACAATTTCTCCAGGTTGGAAGCGCATCTGGATCACCCCCAGGTCGATTGACACCCAGAGTCGGGACCCGTTGACGGCGAGACCGCGTAGGGGGAGAGGCCATCGCTGAGGGAGGAGTGGAAGGACGAGCAAACCGAGGGCAGAGAGGAGCATGATGTACCGGTAGCGCCGGAGAAGCTGCGTTCCACCCGACGAGAGTCCCCACAGGGTAAGGATTCCCAGGCCTGCCCCGATGAGAAGCCACCACTTTTGCAGCGATGCCATGGCCGGATTGAGCCGATAGATTTCAGACAGGCCGACCGCCGTAAGTAGTGCTGCCAGCGGAATGAGATATGGCGACCCGTTTGGAGCCCATCTGCGAACCGCCGCGTGAAGCGCGCCGAACGCGGTGATCATGACAAAGAACGTCAACGCTACGTCGTCGCCAATCGCCTGCCGGCCGGCGATGTTCACGAGGGCAACCCCGAACGCGCCGAGCATGGCGGCTGCCAGAATCAATGCGCCTTCGGCGGTACGGCTCACGTCTGGAAGTCGACTACCGCCACCGTGATGTTGTCATGGCCGCCTGCCTGATTGGCGGCCTCGATCAGCGACCACACGACTTGGTGCAGCGACTCGGTGGTGGCAAGGGAGAGGATGATGTCGTTATCGATCATGTTTGACAATCCGTCGGAACAGAGAATCAAACGGTCCCCACCCTCCAATCGTTCCTCGAGTTCGTCGGGGATCAATGCGTACGTAAGACCGGCTGCCCTGGTGAGCACGCTCCGCTGGGGATGGCTGACGGCTTCTTCGGCAGTGATTTTGCCAGCGGCTTGTAGTTCGGCGACCAGCGTGTGGTCCTCGGTCAATTGATACAGGGCGCCGTTTCTCAAAAGGTATATCCGAGAGTCCCCGACGTGGCCGATGACGGCCCGCCCGTCCGGGTGAATCTCGGCCAGGCTGATCGTCGTGCCCATGCCGCGAAGGGATATGTCGTCCTCGGTAGCGGCAATGACGGCGTCGTTGCCGGCTAGAACCCGATGCCCGGGCGATCCATCTGCCGCGACTGCCGCAGCCAGCGCCAGTCGGCTGGCAATTTCTCCGGCCACATGACCGCCCATGCCGTCGGCTACCCCAACCAGCAACGAATCCGAGGTCGTCCCGTCTTCGGGGGGGTAGACGCTGTCTTCGTTGTGATCGCGGACTCGCCCCTGGTGGGTGCCCGTTGCCCAGGTCAACGTCATCGGACCTCCATGACCGTTTTGCCTACTTGAACTGCGTCACCCTTGCTGAGGCCGACCGGAGTTGCGATTCGCCGTCCATTGACATAGGTGCCGTTCGTGGATCCTAGATCCTGGATCACCAGGGCACCATCGATCGAAGAAAAGCGCATGTGGAACTCAGACGCATAGGAATCGTCGAGGAACACATCGGCCTGGTCCGACCTGCCAACCACTACGACGTCTTCAACCGTGAAATCGAGGCCCGACTGGTTCTCTGATCGTACAAAAACTATCTCCGATCCGGCCTTGATCCGCTTGCGGCGTTCGAACCCGCCGAGATGGGATCCGATCGCCCTGGCGATCTGCCATACGAAAAGGAACAGCAGCGCGATGAAGATCAGCTTGAGGAGCGCGAGTATGAACTCGGTCATGCAATGAGACGAAGGGTGTAGGCGCTCGGACCGAACGATACGACCGATCCGTCGGCCACCAGAGTCGTTTGGGTGATGGGGGTCCCGTTGACGCTGGTCCCGTTTGACGAATGCAGATCCTCGACCCACACGCCGGACCCGTCTCGCCAGAAACGGGCATGGTTTCTGGACACGGAGCTCTGGCTGATTCGAACATCGCAGTCTTCGGACCGTCCGACCAGAAGCCGGTTGAAACGTAGTTCAAATACTCCATCGCTCCCGGTGAGTCTGGCCCACGACTTCAGATCACCGGGGACCGTCGAGACCGTGCAGGTGATTCCTGAGCTGAGATTGGGATCCTCGATCAGCTTGACACGCACGGGCCCGGCCAGTCGCCAGCCGCGCTCGATCGCCATGTCTTCGGCCGCCCTGGCAAGTTCTTGAAGGTATCGGCCGGGAAGTTCGTCGGTCAGCAAATCGGGCGCGATGCGAATCTCGAATTCGTTGGGCGCTTCCGGTCCGGCCGGGCCCTGGGTAACTGCCAGGTCGGCTTCCCGGATCATTCGGGATGCCAACTCAACCGGGTGCAGTTGACCCTTGAACATTTTGCCCGCCAGACCTTCCATGGCGTTCTCAAGTCGTTTTTCGATATGGCGCACAAGATTCACGTCCCTGAGTGTATCCGCTACCAAACCCATACCTTGTCCTGTGCGGGCCGTGGTATCTTGTAATTCCACTCGGGCGAGTGGCGGAATTGGCAGACGCGCAGGCTTCAGGTGCCTGTGAGCTTAGGCTCGTGGGGGTTCAAGTCCCCCTTCGCCCACGGTCGGCCGCTTGAGCGGCCGCTGATTGTACGCGGCTCTGTCGCGCGGTTTGCAACCTCTTGTACGACTCCGCCTTGCCGTCAATCGGACAAATAAGCGATGGCGGTACGGATACGAACTGTCACCACACGGAGCGGTCTAATGTTCTGCTCCCCTTAATAGGAACGCATGTTTCCCGAACCACGTGGCCGGCGCCGCCGCCGTAAGCTGATTCTTCCCGTGCTCCTGTCGGGGGCTATTGCCATCTCGTTGCTGCTTGGCTCGTTGGGGACCGGCAAGGTGGCCTCCCGGGACTTCTATGACATCGTCACCGAGGTTACGCTCGACCTCCGATCAGATGCTGACAGCTTTTTCGAGTTGGCCACCGGGCCGCTTCTCATGGGACGCGATGAGTACGTGGCTGCCATCGAGCAAGTCGAGGACTCACTGACCACGGCTCTCGAAATGGTGCCGCCGCCGGAAGACTTGCCTGCCGAGGTGCGTGGGACCCGCCGGCTGGCCGTGACCACCTTTGAACGTTGGCAGGCGGGGGTGACGTCGTTCAAAGAAGCGACCCTCAAGGTTGTCGACCTTCCGACCGCGGGACTGGGCGACGCCGAGTTGGCAGCAGCCGTTTCCGAGTTACGGGTAGCCGACGAGCTGTATCGAATCCTGATCCAGGAGCTCGACGCGGTGCGACTCGAGTTGGAGATCCCAGAAACCCAGATGCCGGACGTTCGCTTCGTACCGGTTGACTCGGTGACGACCGGCTTCATCATGAGCCTGAGCGAGCGCCTTCGATCCTCGGAAGTATTGACCGGCCAGCGAGCCCTTGAGATCAGCAACCTGATAACCGACCCTGCTCCGATGGGCGGTAGTGAAGGCTTTGACGCTGACCGACTCCCGTACACGGAGACCGTTACCGTCCAGGTGGTGGTCTTTAACGGCGGCAACCTACCCGAGAACAACTTGACGATCGCCCTGACCATGCAAGACGCCAGTTCTGGCGAGCCAATACAGAGATCGGAAACGATTGATCTCCTCGAAGCCAACGCCCAGGGGGCGGTCAGTTTTGTCGACCTGCCAGTCGAAGGGGGCCAGCGGTATCTCATCTCCGTACGGGCCGTCACGGAGGTGATCGACGTCGACGCTCCGGGCGCGGAAACCCTGGAGATCTTTATCAGTCAGGATGCGCAAATTCCCGACAGCACGACCACAACGACCCCCTAGGATCAAACCGCGATGATTGACATCAACCTGCTCCGCGAACGACCCGACGAACTGAGGGCCAGCCTGACCAGGCGGGGCGCCGAGATCGACGTTGGTCGACTTGTCGAGCTTGATGCCTCGCTGCGCCTGATCCGGAGGGGCGCCGAGGAGGCCAGGGCCGACCAGAAGATTATTGGCAAAGAGATCGCAACCCTCTCCGCCGAAGAGCGACCAGCTGCCGTCGAGCGGGCCGCGGTCCTTGCCGACGAGTACAAACGATTGTCGGCGAATGCCGACGAACTCCAAGCTGAGTTTGATGCCTTGTGGGTCACCGTTCCCAACCTTGCTCACGAATCGGTCCCCACGGGTGAAACCGACGCCGACAACGTCGAAATCAAGCAATGGGGGGTTCCGCGGGAATTCGACTTTGAGGTTCGAGACCACCAGGAGATCGGAGAGGCCCTGGGGATCATCGACGTCGTGGCCGGGGCCAAGGTGTCTGGTTCGCGCTTCGCGTATCTGAAGGGCCAGGCAGTGATGCTTGAACTCGGGCTCGTCAGATGGGCGCTTGAGCTGTTGTCCGGTGAGGGATTCACTCCGGTGATTCCTCCCGTGCTTGTCAGGGAGGAGGCCCTGTTTGGAACGGGGTTTTTCCCGGCCGACCGCGAGCAAGTGTATTCGCTTGGTGATGATGATCTTTACCTGGTCGGTACGGCCGAAGTGCCTCTGGCCGCCCTGCATGCAGACGAGATCCTGACCGGTGAGCTGCCGATTCGATACGCGGGATTCTCGACCTGTTTCCGGCGCGAGGCAGGTACCTATGGGAAGGACACTCGGGGAATCTTCCGGGTCCATCAGTTCGACAAGGTCGAGATGTTTTCGTTCTGTCATCCAGACACATCCTGGGACGAACACGAGTTCCTCTTTGGAATGGAGGAGCGGATCGTCCAAGCCCTTGAGTTGCCATACCGGGTGATGAACGTGGCCGCCGGCGATCTGGGATCGAGTGCTGCCAAGAAGTACGACATCGAAGCATGGATTCCCTCACAAAATGCCTATCGGGAAATTACCTCCTGTTCGAACACGACCGATTATCAAGCCCGACGGCTCAAGATACGGATGAAAGACGACTCCGGTAACCGGACGATTCACACCCTCAACGGCACGGCGGTGGCGGTCGGTCGAACCATTCTGGCCATCATCGAGAATCACCAACAGTCCGATGGTACGGTGCTGCTCCCGGAGGCGATCCGGCCGTATGTCGGGTTCGACGTACTCGGCGCCTGATCGAGTGGCACTTCCCCGTAATTCCGACGGCGTCTTCACCGACATTGCCGGTACGTATGATTTCATCAACAAGGTGCTCTCGTTCGGTCAGGAACAGAATTGGCGTCGTCGGGCTATTGCCGAACTGCCCAGGGGACGCCTGCTCGACCTCGGGACGGGTACGGGCGCAGCTCTCCCGGTCCTGGCCGGGTTTGAGGTCGTCGGCCTTGATCCGGAGTTCGAGATGTTGAAGATCAATCCGATGGACGAAAAGGTCGTTGGATACGGCGAATCGCTTCCGTTTCCTGACGACTCATTTGATGCAGTGTTCTCTGCGTACGTGTTCCGCAACCTCACCTCGGTGGCAGACACGCTGGCCGAGATCGAACGGGTCCTCAAGCCCGGAGGTAAAGCGGTGATCGTCGACCTAGGCCGCCCGAAGAGCCGGTTTCTTGCCGGGTTGCATCGGGCTGGCTCTGCGGTCGTCCTGCCAATGATCGGAGCAGCGGTGGGAGGGCGCGAGTCCTACCGGTACCTACACCGTTCGCTCGACAAGTTGGCGCCACCCGAAGAGCTGTACGCTGACGCCCCGCTCCGGGTTGACAAATTGTGGCGTATGGGACCCTTGGGGTTCGTCTACGGGATCGTGCTCGCCAAATAGCCCGTTAAGGCTCTATTGGTTGGCTACTTCTTGGCAGCCGGCTTCTTGGCAGCGCTCGCCCTGCCAACGTTCTTTTTGGCTGAAGCGTCGTGCTGAGTCACGAGGTTGGCCCCCTTGTAGGCTCGCCCTGCCTTGTGGCTTGGGGTTCCCGGGTGCTCCTGGCGCTGTCGGGTTGGTTTGTGCATGCGAATGGTCTTTCTGGGCGATGTGAGGCTGTGGTCCACCGGATGGGGTCGTCCTTTGACGGCGGTCCGGAGGATGAATAATCTAGGGTCTGTACTGTACGATCGTCAAGTGAGTATGTTGAAAACGTGAACCGCCGCGACGAACTCCTCAATGCCGCACTCCGACTGTTCGCCGAGAAGGGCTTCGATGGGGTCTCCGTCGCCGACCTGGTTGCCGAGGTCGGCATGAGTAAAGCTGCCTTCGGCTACCACCTCGAATCAAAGGATGAGTTACTGATAGAGCTGGTTGACCCGCTTCTCAGTCGCCTTGAGCGAGTGGTGGCTGCCTACCCCCGCCATCCCGGTTTTCCTGACCAACTTGAGCTCATGTTGGCCGACTATCTCGATGCCATGCTCGAACATCGCGACATCGTTGTCTGGGTCGATGGTGACAAGGCCGTGTCCAGTCACCCGCTCGTTGGAAAGCGACTTCGGGCCTCCAACCAGGCCATGCGCCATGCGATTCGCGGGAACCGGCGTTCGTCGGTCGGCCGGGTGTTGGCGGCTTCGGCGCTTGGCATGATCTGGCGCCCCATACGGAACCTCACGGACGTCGACGTCGAGAACCAAAAAGCCGCCCTGTTGGCCGCGGTCATGTCGGTGGCCGAGCGGGCCAGGGAAGCTGGTTAGATCGCAGCGAACCATCCCATGGCTCCGGCTCCGGCCATGTGGTGCTGATGGGGGTGAAACATGTACCTCCCCAATTCGGGCAGTGCGAACTCAACAATGGCCCGTTCTCCTTGGCCGAGAGTGATCGTGTCTGTATGGCCGGTCGGGTTCAGGCCGGTCCCGGTAGGAAACACGTCGAACGTCTGAGCGTGCAGGTGAAACGAGCCGACCGGGTCGTACTCGGTCATGTTCACAACGTACACCCGGACCGGATCTCCAACCGGGACCTTGATGGGATATCTGGCGAAGTATCCCGCTACGCCGTTCCAGGTGTAGATCTCGTTGCGTCCGTCTTCGTCAACGTCCCAGCCAGACAGCAAGAGCACGAACTCGTGAGCGGGCGGACGTCCACCAATCGGATCAACGATCATGGTCCCGTACAGTCCCTTGGCTACGTGCTTGGCGAGCGGCATGGTGTGGCAGTGATAGGGATGAACTCCCGCTGGGCAGGCTTTGATCTCGTAGGTGAATTGACCGCCGGGGGGGATGGGTTCCCAGCCATCCATCGAAGGGGAGTGACGCCCGTGCAGGTGCAAGTTATGGTTGTGATCCGTCTGGTTATGAACGGTGATCTCGAGCAGATCGCCTTCGGTTGCCCGGATTATGGGCCCGGGTGCTGAGCCATCAAACGTCCATTGGTTAATGCTCTGGCCCGCCGCCACTTCGTTGCGGCTCTCTACGACCGAGAGCGTGATCTGTTGTGAGCCGGTGCGAGCAGGAGGGGGGATGGTGACGTCGACGAGCGCCGAAGCATCGAGACTCTCAGGTGGATCAAATTCGCCCGTATATCCAGGGCCGGTGGCGTCAGATCCATAGAACGCCGAGCGGGGGGAGTCGGAGGAGGCCAGGGCTGGTTCGCGGAGTGAGCCACCGAGAAAACCGGCGCCGAGGGCCGCACCTCCGAGGCCGACGGTGCGGAGCGCGTCCCGGCGGGTCAACCCGTGCTCGTCGGGGGATGGTTTGGTCACGTCAGACGATGCCGCCAACCAGCGCTCCGACTCCGAGGAGCACCAGGTATGAACCCAGACCACCTAGCGCGATCGAATACCGTTTCCACCGAGGCAATGAGCTGCCAAATAGGAAGTAGGCAAGGACGCCAACAAACGGAATGAGCAGTTGGACCAGAATCCAACCGATGGTGGCACCCTTCGACCGTTCATCCGACTTGGTGAGATCCCATAGACCCAGGGCCAGCAGCGCGGCAAAAAGCATGAAGGGCATGAGGTAGGCCCACAACCCGAAGAATATGGACCAGGCGCCCATTGCCAATGAGAGTCCGAACACGGTGATCCCTTTCTGTTGAGTAATAGTGGCGCCGTCCGGAAGGCCCGGCACCGTCAGAGATTGCAGATCGAGTGGATAGGAAGCAAAAACGTTGACCGCCGGTCGGACGGGTGCATCGGGCCCACCAGGCATTTGGTCTTGGGGCGCGGGAAGGGGGGTAGACCCGACCGGTGCGTCTGGCCGGGATCCTGTTCCGTTTTGAGCGACCCTGCCAAGCGGTTCCAACGCTCCCATGAGCTCATACAGAACCGGCAGGCGGAGACCATCGCAGGGCTGACTCAACTCCAGGCCGACCGGTAGCGAGGTCGAGTAAGTGTTACCTTCGAAGCAGTTCCCTGCGTCGGCTAGTCCAGCGAGGGCCAGATCAGCTCGGCCGCTTCCTTCGATGACGTTGTCCCGGACGATGTTGCCGCTTGAAAACCAGAACTTCTTATCGAGGTTTGGTGATATGACGATTCCATTTCCAAGATGGTTGACGATCCGATTCCGCTCGATGAGCGACGTGTTCCCCCCGGCCAGGATGATGCCATTGCCAAAAGAGGGCCAGGTGGCGTTTTTGAATGGAACGTCGGTTCGGCTGTTGTCGTGGATGAGATTTCCGACGATCGTGACGTCGTGGAATGGGGCGAGTTTTTCACCGTCGAGCGTGTTGGGTACCAGGCCGGCGCCGTTGTGTCGCCATATCGAATTGATGAGATACATCTCGGTTGAGGCGTTCGTCCCCGAATATCCCATGCCGTTGTACTCGGAGATGACGTTGGTGACGATGGCGTTGCACGGGTCGCATTGGCCAACGTAGAACCCCGAGTCGGGAGCTCCCGTCCCGAGCGAGTACTCGATGAGTCCGTCAGATGAGTCGAATGCGTAGATCCCGTAATTACCGGCATATATGGTTGTGAGATAGGACCCGCGAAAGCCCGTCACACCCGTCCAGAAGACACCGTTACCAACCGGGTTGATAACGGTCAGGTTTTCGACGGCTACCCCGTCGGCGGTGATCAAAATGCCATTTGACCTGACCCCTTCGCCGTCGATGATGGTGTTATTGCGGTCCTCGCCCCTGATGACCAGATTCTCGGTCGTGACGGCTACCTCCTCACGGTAGGTGCCAGGGGCGATCAAGATGAGGTCGCCCTGGCCGGCCGCGTCAACCGCTGACTGGATGGTCGGATAGTCGGCGGGAACATGACGGGTCGTACCCGAGAAATCCGTAGGGGGGTGATCTGGTTCGGAAGTAGCGGTCTGGATCGGCGCGGGCGCTCCCGGTTCCTTCACGACCAACGTGGCCACCATGCCCACTCCGTTTGCCGAGTGGAAGGAGCAGATGAACAGATACTCGCCAGGCTCTGCAAACGTTATTTCGGTCGAGTCGCCGGGACCCATGATGAGGCTTCCTAAGCTGTCCAACGTCGACCATGCTCCCCCCGAATCGGAGGCGTTGTGAATATTTCGGCCTTCGTTGACAAAGGTCACCGTAGTACCGACGTCGACCACGTATAGGTCGCGGTCAAAGACGTTGTCACGCATGAATACCGTCGTCTCCGGATCGAACCCGGAGGCTGCACCATTACCCGAACACGCCGCCAGGACGGCAAGAGCGAGTGATCCCACAAGCCACCATATACGCTTCACCATCGGCACACTAGCGGCCGTAATCGGGGGGCCGGGGGCCACAGCGGTTGGTAGGTTTTTGTAATGCGGATAGCTCTACCCCCTATTGCGGACGCAGTTTGGCGTCCTCTGCAACGAACAGACGCTGCGTGGTGCACACAACTGTGGAACGCATGTTTCGAGGTCGACGGTGGTTACCGGATGGTCGAACAGGAGTGGGTTCAGGAGTTGGAAGATACCGATGACAATCCTCCCGAGGATGGGATGATCGCGGTGAGTCGCGACGGGACACCTGTGGCTATTGCCTTTGTCCAGATCCCACCGGCAACCGATCTATGGCGGGCAACCGGATGGGGGGCGGTCCACCCTGATTACCGGGGAGCGGGGATCGGCCGGGCAATTCTGGCCTGGCGGGAGGCCAGGGCGACCGAGCGGTCTCTGGCTGTTCGAGCTGACGTTCCCAAATTCCTATGGGAGACGTTGTATGACCGTCAGTCCGGTCCGGTCTTGTTCCTGACCGAAAATGGGTACCGCCCGGTCCGACATTGGTTCGAGATGGTTCGCGACCTCTCCCTGCCGATCGACCCGGCCCCGCTCGGTTCGGGCTTGGAGTTGATCCGGTATGGGCCCGAACTGTCCGAAGCGGTTCGGGAAGCCAACAACGATGCTTTTCGAGATCACTGGGGATCTCAACCGATCGCCCGGGAGCGTTGGGAGCGCCACTACGTGGGTGGTGAGTCGTTCCGCCCGGACCTGTCGGCGGTGGTCGTCGATGGGGCAAAGGTGGTCGGCCTTCTCGTGGCTGGTTGTTTCCCCCATGATTTCGAGGACAAAGGACGCACCGAGGTATGGGCGGAGATCATCGGTACCCGCCGCGAGTATCGGGCCAGGGGGATCGCCTCGGCCCTGATCGTCGAATGGATGCGAATAGTTGTAGAGGCAGGATACGAATACGCCGTCCTCGGCGTTGATGCGGCCTCAGAGACCGGAGCCCTTGGCCTGTACGAGCGGCATGGGTTCACCCTTGACACCTCTTCGACGAGTTACGCCAAACCGCTCGAAGGGACCGATTGGTCGGCCCTTGACCATCGGTGAAGATGGTTACCGGGTCCGGAAAGCTTCAAGCACTGCGGCGGCTTGAGTCACCGACTCGAGGGTGATCGGGTCCAGAACCAGTTGTACGTGGCTGATGCCGGCGGCTTCCCATTGATGAAGCCAGTCAGCAAGTTCAGCCGGAGACCCCGTGAGGGGGTGGGCGGAGAACTGCGGCTCTGCTTGCATGCGGCCCTCGCCACCGGGGAATTGCATCAGGATCGCCGTGGTCATTTCCACATCGGCTGGATGACGACCCGCTTCACTAAGAGCGGTATGAACATCTTCGAGCAAGGGAGGGAGGCCATCGGGTCGGTTGCCATACCAGGCGTACCAGGCGTTCCACATCGACATGTGTGGGGCGGTTATTCGCAGAACGCGTCGGCCGATGGATCCAATCAATAGCGGCAGAGAAGCCGTCGGTCCGGGAGGAAGAAGGATGCAGCGCTCGACATCGTAGAAGTCCGAATGGTGAGTTACCTCCTCACCTGCCAGGAGCCGGCGGATAATCTCGAATGCAGCTTCGAAACGACTGGCCCTACGGTCGTAGGGAAATCCGAAAGCCTCGTATTCGGTTTCGTTCCACCCGGCTCCCAGACCCAGGATAAAGCGACCCTGGGAGATTTCGTCGAGAGTGGATGCCTTTTTGGCGAGCATTGCCGGGGCGTGGAACGAAGTGGCTGCCACCAGCGGTCCGATTTCCACTCGTTCGGTGATGGCCGCCACTGCTGCCATTTGTGACCAGGCCTCCCACGGCCCGTGGGCCCCCCGCTCGTTGGTGCGGTAGAGCAAATGGTCGCCAACCCAGATCGAATCAAATCCGGCATCCTCGATCGATTTGCTCATTGTGGCCAGTTCCGGCCAGCGGACTTCGCGTTCTACCTCGGGAAGCTGAATGCCGACCTTCATCGGACGAGCGCCTGGGCGGCCACGATCGACTCGCGAAGAATGGCCACGATCTCATCAAGTTCGGACTCGGAGATCGTCAACGCAGGGGACATGACGTTGAGGTTTCCGATCGGGCGGACGATCAACCCCCGCTTCTGAGCTTCGCTCGCCACCAACTTGCCGATGTCGATTCCGTCCGGGAATCCTGCCTTGGTGGCCTTGTCGGCCACGAACTCGACACAGGTCATGAGGTGAGAGCCCCGCACGTCACCAACGATAGCCAGG
>JAENVV010000170.1 GCA_016650365.1 Acidimicrobiia bacterium | reverse complement strand
CGGCCCGGCGCAAGAATCCCCGGCGATCGACTTTGCGATCCAGCAATGCGCTGGTCTTGTCAACGAGCCAGGTACTCATGAAGCCCGCATCGCGGTGAGGGTTTGGGGAAGTGCAGTCAAAATCAGGTAGAGCAGATAGACGGTAAGGGCCGTCACCATAACGAGCGGCGCGCCTGCTCCCGGTTGATTGGCGAGCAACCGATCCAGGGAGGGGATCGGCGACCAGGCGACGAGGGCCGAGATCAGAGCCGCGCTCAGGTTGACTATCACGTGGATGAGAGATGGTGGTGTTTCAGCCTTTCCGAAACACCCGCAGGATTGAACCGGCGTGTCGGAATGACGAGCCAGCAGCACGAACCCGGCAAAGCCGAGATACGCCAACCCGGTGAGACCCGCGGCCAGTCGACTGGCGGTCGCAAGGGCTGCCAAGCCGATCACCAACTCGGTAATTCCCAAGGTTCGGACAAGCGCGGGATGGGAAGGTAACCGTAAGGCGGCGAGTGCGTTTCCGGTTTCGGAGGGTCGAGCCACCTTGAGAAGACCGCCGAGCGCGAGCAAGGCGGTCACGGCAAGATAGGGTCCAGCGAGACTCAGCATCCGAAAAGAGGATAGCCCCACCCGGTGCGCAGCCGAACAGTCCGACCGGGGTCATTCCCGGCGGCCCGAGATCCGTTCAAGGATTGGGGCGTCTTGCACCCTGATGAGTCGGTACCCGGTGCTGATTGCCCCGGAGCTACGGAGTTCCAAGCGCTTCGTTGACGGACTGGCGACTTGCTCCAAGCAGGTCGGCGATGGAAGCTTGAGAGAGGTGAACCTCTCCACGCACGGGCCGTTGGATGAGGACCGGCATGAGCTTGTCGCGGTCGAACCGGAAGGCGGTAACGGCGTTTACAGCCCGCGCCGCGAGCGTGCGTCTCGACCGATTCAGCCGGCGAGGAGGGCGGCGACGATCGGGGCGTACATGACCTTTTTGATCTCCCCCAGGGTCCCCGGGTCTTTGTCGGCGAGGACCTGTGCCCTGGCGATGGATTGGGAGACGACGTCGCCTTCGGCTGCCGTGGCATCGACGATACCGGCCAGGAAAGCCTCTTCACCACCAAAGCGGTACGCGGTGGTCATGGCCTGGTGGGCGGCCTGTTTACCGAGGCGGCTTTGGATGAGGGCGGCCATTCCGGGCGTAAATGGAATGCGGATGTCGACTTCGGGTAACCCCCAGAACCCCCGGTCGGCGCGCATGATGCGGAAATCATGGGCCAGTGACCACATGGCTCCGGCGGCCATGCAGTGCCCGTTGATGGCCGCGATGATCGGACGGGGGAAGGCGAGGGTCCTTGCCAACAGTTGCTGGGTTGCCCTGGCGATTTCGGCTATGCCCCAGTCGTGGTCGGGGCTCATGGCTTTCTCAAGGTCGAGACCATTGGAGTAGTACTTGCCCGTGCCAGTGGTGACCAGTGCCGCTGGACCCTGGTGGCGCTCGACGGTGTCGAGGGCGTCGTTGATGAGGCCCAGTGAGTCTGGGTTAAATCGGTTGTCGTCGATGTTCATCGTCAGGAGGAAGACATCGTCATGCTGGGTGAGCTCAAACGTCATCCGGTCACCCTACTATGGGCGTGAACGGCCGTTAACAAGGGAGTAATCGCATGGCGGGTCTGGCAGGAAAGACGATTTTCATGTCCGGGGGAAGCCGCGGGATCGGCCTGGCCATTGCCCTGCGAGCGGCTGTCGACGGGGCCAACGTGGCGTTGATCGCCAAGACGGCCGAGCCACATCCACAACTGCCGGGTACGGTCTACACGGCCGCCGAGGAGATCGTGCGTGCCGGCGGGCATGCTTTGCCGATCGTTGGTGATATACGCTACGAAGACTCGGTTAACTCGGCTGTCGAAGCGACGGTTGAGCGGTTTGGCGGCATCGATATCGTCGTCAACAACGCCTCCGCGATCAATCTCAGCGGGACTGAGTCTCTGTCGATGAAGGCGTATGACCTCATGCAGAACATCAACACCCGGGGAACGTTTCTCGTTTCAAAAGCGTGCATTCCCTACCTCAGGGAAGCCTCGAATCCGCACATCCTTACCCTGTCGCCACCGCTCAATATGGCCCAGCACTGGTTCCAGAACCACGCCGCCTACACCATCGCCAAATACGGGATGAGCATGTGCACCCTTGGTATGTCAGCCGAGTTTGCCGGTGACGGCATCGGGGTGAACTCGCTGTGGCCTCGTACACTGATAGCCACCGCGGCGGTTCAGAACCTGCTGGGAGGCGACGCTGCCATGTCACGTTCGCGGCGACCGGAGATCGTTGCTGATGCGGCGTACGAGATTCTCTGTCGACCCGCCCGCCAGACGACGGGCAACTTCTTCATCGATGATGATGTCCTGGCAGAGGCGGGCAAGACCGACCTATCCGAGTATACGTATGTCGAGGGCGCCGAACTCCAGCAGGACATTTTTCTTGACTAGCGGCTGCTTCACCTGGCTCAGGCCTGTTTGAGCCTTATGTGAAGTTTTGAGAAACAAGGGCCTCGAAAGTTGTGATAGCCGGGTGCCTGCGGCATTCTGGTGGCATGGAAACCGTACTTAACGACTCTCAGCCAGACGAACAGCCACCGCTCTCTCCGCCGCGGGGCTCGGGCGCCCTGGCCGGGGTGGTGGCCGTCGCTGTTGCTCTGGCAGTCACTGAACTGATAGTCGGGATAATCGGTCGCGGTCAGTCGGTGATCGTCTCGATCGGTAACTGGGTAATCGGGATCTCCCCCGAACCGCTCGTGAAGTGGGCCATCCGGACTTTCAGTACCAACGACAAGCTCGTTCTTGTTCTTTCCATTCTGGCCACGGTGTTCATACTGGGTGCTCTGGTCGGCATCGTGGCAACCCGTCGGTTGGTACTGGCCGCGGCCGCATTTGTGGGAGCCGGCATTCTGGGCTGGGCCATCGTCACGACCGACCCCGTGGCCGACCTTCCCGCCGCCGCCGCGGCGGTCGGCCTTGGAGTGTTGGCGGGCTTGGCGGCGCTTGTGGTGCTGGGCCGCAGGCGTGCGGCGGCAATCACCGATGATTCCCGCCGCTCGTTCCTGACGGCGGTCGGCGTTACCGCGGCTCTCGCCGGCGTTGCCGGGCTGGTGGGACGGGGTCTGGTGAACGGGATTGCCTCGGCTTCTGAACGAGCGGAGATTTCCTTGCCAACGTTGCCGGAGACTCCGGTTCTCATCCCGGCTGGCGCCCAGGTCGAGGGGGCGGTTCCGGTCATCACCTCGAACGCCGATTTCTACCTTATCGATACGGCTCTTCGGCCCCCTCCGATCAATCTGGCGTCGTGGCAGCTGACGATCAAAGGTATGGTCGATCAGGAAGTGACGCTGACCTATGACGAATTGTCGGCCCTCGCCATGACCGAGCGGGTGGTCACGCTTTCGTGTGTCTCGAACACGGTCGGTGGGTCCCTCGTCGGAACCGCCAAGTGGTTGGGGGTTCCGTTGCGGGACGTCCTCGACATGGCCGGGGTTCAGGAAGGTGCCACGCAGATCGTGGGCCGGTCAATCGACGATTTCACGGTGGGCTTCCCAACTGAAGCTGCCTATGACGGACGCGACGCTCTCATCGCGATCGGGATGAACGATGAACCGCTCCCGGTCGACCACGGCTACCCGGCGCGCCTGGTGGTGGCCGGTCTGTATGGGTATGTCTCTGCTACCAAGTGGCTGAGCGAGATCGAACTGACGACCTGGGAAGGCTTTGATGCCTACTGGATTCCACGGAACTGGGCGAAGGAAGGTCCGATCAAGACCCAGTCCCGGATCGACTCGCCAAGGCCCAACGTCAACGTGGAAGCTGGACCCCGCCGGATCGCTGGCGTGGCGTGGGCGCCCAACACTGGCATTGCCGCAGTTGAGATCAGCATCGACGACGGTGAATGGCAGTCGGCCAATCTGGGTGAGCCTCTGAGCGACAATGCCTGGCGCCAGTGGTATGTCGACTGGGATGCGCCGGTGGGTCGGCATTCGATCTCCGTGCGCGCCACCGATAACTCCGGCTACACGCAAACGGCCGAACTCAAGTCACCTCAGCCGGACGGAGCGACCGGCCACCACACGATCGCCGTCAACGTCGCCTAGGAGTCGGCGAGCGGAAGGCCGCTATTGAGCCAGGACACAATGCCACCGTCGACTTCGTAGACCTCGGCAAAGCCCAGTGATTGCATTTCCTGGGCGGTTGTGCCGCTCCGGCTGCCCGATCGACAGTAGAGAACGTACGGGACGTCTTTGTCGAGGGCGGCCAGGTTGGCGGAGAAGTCGGGAGCATAGAAGTCGATATTGATCGCATTGGCCAGGTGGCCTTCGTTGAATTCGTCCGGTGTTCGCACGTCCAGCACGACGAGGTCGGCCGGAGGGGCCGAAGTGATCGCATAGGCATCCTGGGCCGAGACGGTCTGAATTCCGGTTTCGGTTGCCGTGCCGCAGGCCGCGGCGACCAAACCGAGGATTACGAGAGGGAGAAGTATTCGGCGCATATCAGCGTCCTTTGTTCAGGGGGAGTTGTTTACGGGTCCAGGCATTGATCCCGCCGCGCACATTGACGGCGTTTACGCCCATGTCTCGGAACATCGCTGCCGCCCGACTGGATCGGTTACCAGATCGGCAGATGACCAACACCTCCGAGCCGGCGTACTGGCGAGCAAGAGCGCCCCGTCGGTGCTGGATCGAATCGAGCGATACCCGAACAGAGCCGGGCACGTGGCTGGTTTGCCATTCCGCCTTGGTGCGAACATCCACGAGGGTGGTCCCTGCGGCCAGCAGGTCGTTGGCCTGGACGACATTGACTGCGTATTTGTTGAACATGGATGATCCTGGTTCGGTTGAAGTGGGTGTGGTTGAAGTCCGAAGATTATCCCCTTTTCCCATCTATATGCGAATCGGTGCATATAGATCGGAATCATAAGTGACAGTAGCGTTTGTCCGTGGACTCGTTGGGCGTTGAGACTGGAGTAGCCGGAATCCGATTTGGTGGATCCACCCGATCGATCCAGACGTTCGCGTTGGTGTCCGAAACACTGCGGGCTATGGTCTGGGACCAGGGGGCCACCTTGGTGGCGGTGGAGTTGGAGGACGGAACGAATCTGGTGCAGGCGCCAGTTGTCGGGGACGATCTTGCTGCGACCGATCGCGGATACCGGGGATCTACGATCGGCCGGTACGCCAACCGAATAGCCAATGCCAGGTTCTCCCTCGGAGGAACCGACTATCCCCTCGACGCCAACGATGGCCTTCATACCCTCCACGGGGGCGAGATCGGATTCGATCAGCTCCTCTGGAGGGCCGAGCCACTCAAACGAACAGGCTCAGTCGGGGTGCGATTCTCGGTTCGGAGTCCGGACGGGGATCAAGGGTTTCCGGGGAACCTCGACGCGGCGGTCACGTATTGGCTCACGGCTGCCAATGAACTGGTGTTTGAGTACGAAGCCGTTTGTGACGCCCCGACCGTGGTGGCGATGACCAATCACGCCTATTGGAACCTGGCTGGCCAGGGCACCATCTCCGAGCACATTCTCCAGGTCAACGCTGACCGCTTCGTCGATATGGACGAACTCAAGACACCCACCGAAGTGCGATCCGTTGCCGGAACCCGGTTCGATTTCCGGTTGCCTCGCCCACTGTCTGGACCGGACTTTGGTGATGGATATGACCACTGTTTGGTTCTTGAACCGTCCGGTCCGGCGGCCGTATTGATGCACGGGCCGAGCGGCCGACGGATGATGATCGAGACCGACCAACCTGGATTACAGGTGTACACAGCCAACAACCTGCAGCCCCGGCATTGCGGGATCGGACTCGAGACCCAGGCTCTACCCAATAGTCCGAATCGGCCAGATTTCCCGTCGGTGGTCCTTCGGCCCGGTGAGACCTACCGCCAGGTGACCCGCCATCGATTCAGCTAGCGCGTCAGCCCTTCAAGGTGGGAACGCTTCACTCTCCCGTCAAACGAAATCGGTCCCCCGCAGATGAGGGGGACCGATTCGCTGTTGAGGGCTTACCTTCTAGATGAAGAGGGTCTGGGCACCTGCGGCGATTTCGATGAAGTCGGCAGCACTGATGATGCCTTCAACCCGATCGTAAAGATCCTTTTCCTCCAGGTGTTTCATATCAGCCGACATACGACATGCCCACAGGTGGCCGCCGGCGTCGGTGATCAGTTCCAGGAATTCGCGAACCTCCGGAATATCGAGTCCCCCGATCTGCTCCTTCATCATACGGGTGGCGAACGACGTCATACCGGGCAGACCCATCACGAAGTTCGGCATGTGCGTGGCAGGGTTGCCAAGCGGTGAGAACTTCAAGTGATCCATGGTCTTCTCGGTAATCATGTCGAAACCCCAGAACGTAAAGAACAAGTGAGTT
>JAENVV010000169.1 GCA_016650365.1 Acidimicrobiia bacterium | reverse complement strand
TGAGTTGAGCGCGAACCTCGCGACGGATGGCAGTGCCGGCCGTTGAGAAATCGAACAAAGCGACGCCGAGTAGTTGAAGCGCCGGATTGACGGTCGCCTTGGCCGAGGCAAACTGGCGAGCCATGAGCTCGAGTCCATCGATCGAACCGTCGTCGAACTTGACCGGAATGACCAACCAGCGTGATGCCGAGAGTGCCGCATCGACGGCCACTCCCCCGGCGGGAGGGGAGTCGATGACCACGAGATCGTACGCCTGCGAGATCGGGCCGAGCACGACGTCGAGGTCGGCGATGGCTTCGGAGTCGACGCTCCGCCGGTTGTTGATCACGGCCCAGAGGTCGGTGGTCGCCTGCCCAGCGGGAATCGAGTCCAACCGGGGTCGCACGTTCGTGATCGGACTCACCGGCCGACCTGCCACCACTGCCTGAAGGAGGCCCTCACCTTCGTCACCGAGTCCATCCTGTTTATAGCCGAGATCAGAGCCGAGGTTGCCTTGTGGGTCAAGGTCGACAGTGAGGACTCGCCAGCCGGCGTGGGCGGCGAGTCCTGCAACGTTGGCGGCGAGCGAGGTCTTCCCGACGCCTCCCTTTCCGTTTCCGAACATGAGTGCGTTGTTCATGTGATGTCCTTGAAACCGGGATGTATATACATCCTACATACACGGCATAGACATCCAATGACTTAAGCGTTTCCCGATCTAGCTGGCGGCTCGCTTGGCTTTGGTGGCTTCGACACTCGCTTTGAGGGCCTCGAGTAGGTCGATCACCTTGGTTGGCTCGGGTTGGTCGGGGGCGATGATTTCCTCACCCTCCACTTTCTTGCGGGCCAACTCCTGGATGGCTTCGCGTGATGAATCGGTCCAGGCGGTCGGATCGAACTCGGTCGTGAGATTGTCAATGATCATTTTGGCCATTTGAACCTCTTCGTCCCGAATCTCCGGGGTTTCCGACAGTTCTTCGAATTCGGCGGTCCTGATCTCATCGGGCCAAAACATGGTTTCGAGGACGAGAACGCCGTCCATAGCCCGGAGCGTCGACAGATACTCCTTCTCCCGTAGGGTGACCTTGCAGATCCCCACTCGTTGCCCATTTTTTAAGGCATCAAGCAGGATTTGATAGGCCTTGACTCCGGTCTTCTCGGGGCCGAGGAAATACGTCTTTTGGTAGTAGATGGGGTCGATTTCCGACGCGTCGACGAATTGGATGACATCGACGAGTTTCGATCCGCCCTGGGCGCTGGCAGCATCGAGATCCTCGTCGGTAAAGATGACGTATTTGCCCTTTTCGACCTCGTAACCCTTGACGATTTCATCCCAGGTCACCTCTTCGCCATCTGATTCGGCGACCCGTTTGTACTTGATGGGGCTTCCGTCGGATTCGCGGAGCATCTTGAACTTGGGGGTGCGGTTTTCCGTCGCCGAATAGAGCCCTACCGGGATGGTGACGAGTCCGAAGCTGATGGCGCCTTTCCAAATTGATCGCATGTCCGGATGCTACGGGAAAGGCAACCGAATGGGAAGTGACTAGTCAGGTGCTAACCGGATTTCGGGTCTCGCACCAGTGGTCCTCGGTTCTGGCCGAAGAATCCTTAAGGATCATCGTGTGATCGGAGTAACTGGGAACCCACAGAACCTGGTGCAAACGACCAAACATCTTCTTGAGGTCACGTGACACACCCTGGACATAATCGAACGGAACGCGCCCCACAGTGGGTGCGCTATCGCGCGTCGAGTGGCTCAGGGCGCGCGGTTCGCGCGATGTCGACGCTGGTTCTGTTCGCCGTACAGCTGGTCGTCCTTGCCGGTGTCCTTCTCACACCCCAGCTGGCCCAGGCCGTCGACCTTCCTCCGCTGAGCGCCAGCCTGTTCCTTCAAACGTCAGGGCCGTCCGCCGGACTTGGCATTGGAGACTGGTACACGACTCCGGTGGCCGGTGGCGGCGGCGGAATGGTGCACCAGTATGCCATCGACGTTCCGAGTGGATGGCCGGCTGGGACGCCAATCACCGTTGCCCTATTCGACCCCGAGTCGAGTGACCTCGGTGTACCGCACACGCCCGAAGCGGTGGACGAAGTGCGGGGCGGGGTCAGCGACCGGACCACCTTCACCCTTCGGTCACCAGGTGGTTCGGTCCTACAGACGCGAGTCTTTACGACTTCCGCCACCGACGGTCAGTGGTATCAGCTCTATACGTTTACGCCGGGGGTCTCCGGGTACGGCACGTATACGCTCGAGACCACGACGGGCGACGGCAACGTTTCCGGAGTTGCGGCCAACGATGACGACAACTCATGGCGGCTCAACGTGAACTACGACCCGGACTGTACCGCGGGGACCACCGGATCGTGTGTTGGGTTGGTAGACGGTGACGAGACTGACAACTTCGACGGATTGCCCGGTACGGGCGACGAGCTCACGGCTGGCATCAATCGCGGTTCGTTTCAACATGCCGGCTCGACAACGGTGTGCAACACGTACTACTTCATCGTGGAGCCGATTACCCCGCGTGCGGGACCAACCGGAGGGATTCTCGCACACAACTTTGACATGGACGGGAGCGGTTCGGTCACCTACACGGATCCAAACGGCGGCACGTACACCGGAACCCTTTCCGGCAACGCCACCTGGAACAACTCTGGGACATCTGCGCGGGTCGGCGATGAGTTGCCTGCGATCAATGGCTGGTGGGCTGCCGAGATATGCCTCAACGCCAACAACCAATATGTGTTCGAGGGTCCGTCCGGTTCGACCAGCTACCTGGAGAACCAACCGCCGACCCCGCGGATTGAGCTGGCCAAGTCAGACGGCGGTCTCACGGCTGTCAATCGGGGCGACACGATAACGTACACCATTGACTTTTCCAACACGTCAGACACCACTTCTTCTCCGGGACAGGCGGTGTCTCTCTCAATCGGCGACGTTATTCCAGCTGGCACCACCTATGTGGGTGGATCGTGTCTCATTGGTGCACCCGTGTCTGGTTCATGCTCCTACAACGGCGGGACGGACGAGGTGACATTCGTGATCACCGATACCGTCAACCCCGGAGCTACCGGCCAGGTCTTCTTCCAGGTGACCGTCGATCCGAACGCCACCGGCACAGTCGATAATACGGCGACAGCGAAGTTCAACGACATTCTCGGTCATACCTACCTAACATCGTCGAATACCGACGTTGACACCGTTCGGGGAGCCGACTTGGCGGTCACCAAGGTGGTAGACCAGACCAACGTCGTTCAGGGTGCGACGGCCACGTTTACCGTCACGGTTGCCAACCTCGGGACAGCGGATGCAACCAACGTAGTATTGACCGACCTGCTTCCGCCTGGGCTGACCTATGTGAGTTCAACCGTGAGTGGTGGTTCGTACAACCCCGGAACGGGTGCGTGGATGGTCGGGACCCTGGTCAACGGCTCATCCAAGACGTTGGTGGTAGTGGCGGATGTGACCGGAACCGGCACGTTGACCAATACCGCCGCGATAACCGGGCTCGACCAAGCCGATCCAAATCCCTCAAACGATTCGGCATCGGCGGCCGTGACCGTCACCGTGCCACCGCTCACAGTCGTAAAGACTTCCAATCCTTCAGGATCGGTACCAGCCGGCGCCACCATCAACTACACCGTTTCGGTTACCAACTCAGGGGCAACCAATCAAACCGGGATCACGATTGATGACCTTCTCCCACCGGAGGTCACCTATGTGGCGCAGAGCACCGTGGCTGTCGGAACCCGGTCGACCGTCAGCACGGTCAACAAGACGGTCCGGGATCAATTCGCAACGGCAAGCTACGCCAACAACAACGGTACGAACAACTGGGCAGCCAACTGGGTCGAGTCCGGTGAGACCACGAGTCCGACTGCTGGGCGAGTCACGATCACGTCAGGTCAGTTGCGATTCGCCGACCTCGACAGCGTTTCGATCAGCCGGGGCGTCAACCTCTCCAGTCCGGCGATCCAGAGCGCGGTCCTGACCTTTTCGTACATCGCGACTTCGATCGGAAATGAGACCCTCGCTGCCCAACTCTGGAACGGCTCATCGTGGAACACGGTTGCCTCGATCAGCGGCGGCACCGGAACGATTACCCACACACTCACGGCGGCCCAACGGTCAGCCGGTACCTCGCTCAGATTTGTATCGGCATCTGGGGATTGGTCGACCAGTGAGGTTGCGTTGGTCGACAACGTGCAGATCGCCTGGACCGAGCAGACCGGAACCTACAGCACCGTCACATTGGACAACGTTACGGGCGGCGTCAATCCGGATCTCGTTCAAGGTAACCCGACAACCGGCAATCTGGTGGTCGCTGGCGACGGTTTGGTTTTGCGGCCGGGTGAGTCCATGACGGTGACGTACCGGGCGGTTGTGTCACCAACGCTCTCCGGTTCGGCTACCAGGATTGTGAACACGGCGACGGTGACTTCAAACGAACAGCCCCAGGCGGCTCCCTCCACCAACCGGATCCCCATCGATTTTCGTCCGGTGTTGGGGGTGGCCAAGTCTGGTCCGGCCACGGCGGTGGTTGGTGAGTTGGTTTCGTATTCGTTTGTGGTTTCGCATGTGGTGGGGTCGGATGGTTCTCCGGTTTCGGGGGTGGTGGTGTCTGATGATGTGGCTGGTGTGGGTGTGTTTGTGTCTGGTGATGATGGTGATGGGTTGTTGGAGTTGGGTGAGTCGTGGTCGTATTCTGCTTCGTATACGGTGTTGCCGTCTGATCCGAAGCCGTTGGTGAATACCGTGACGGTGACGGCGGTGGATGGGGATGGGCAAGCGGTTGGTCCTGTGTCTGATTCGCATAGTTTGGTGACTGATGTTGCGCCGGTGTTGGGGGTGGTGAAGTCGGGTCCGGTTTCGGCGACCGTTGGTGAGTTGGTTTCGTATTCGTTTGTGGTTTCGCATGGGGTGGGGTCGGATGGGTCGCCGGTGTCGGGTTTGTCTGTGTCTGATGATGTGGCTGG
>JAENVV010000168.1 GCA_016650365.1 Acidimicrobiia bacterium | reverse complement strand
AGATTCTCGGTTTCCGATCGCGGTCGACCAGGGGTAGGAACTCCCACCACTACGTCGTCGACTCCGGCGTGGCGTGCGACAAGAACCTCCAAAGCCGCCAGGAGGACCATAAACAGGGTCGCATTGTGCCGTTTGGCGAGCTCCTCAAGGTCAGCCATCACCCCCTGAGGGATCTGAACGTGGACGGGACTCGCTATGGCATTTGGGGTGACGGCCCTATCCCGGGGTAACTCCAGGTCTGGCGGCAAATCCGCCAGCTGATCTCGCCAGTATTGAACCTGAGTCTCGAACGAGCCTTCGGTGATCGTCGCTCGCTCCCAACGAGCGTGGTCGGCGTAATCGATCTTGAGGTCGGGTAGTCCAGCCGGGTCCGTTCCCTCGAGAGTTGCGTCGTAATGAGCGATGAGCTCGTCGACGAAGAGGGGCTCCGACCAGCCGTCGAACACGATGTGATGCATGGCAAACGCCAGAAGATGATCGGTCGGCGATAACCGAATGAGCAGCGGGATGAACGGGACCTCGTTCTCCAGATCGAACGATCGAGATGTGTGATCGTCTGCCAGGTTCCGGGCCGCCGCCGACGGGTCGGGCTCCTCGGACAGATCCCGCACGTCCATGGTGGGCGTCGGATTTCCGGAATATTGCACGGGCTCGGTCCCGCGCAGGGGGAACGTCGAGCCAAGAACCGGGTGTCGACGAACGACAGATTTGATTGCGCTGCCGAGTACCGCGGGGTCGAGATCGCCCTGCAGACTCAGTATGAGCGGCCGGTTGTTCGTCCCCTGCTCAAGGTGGGAGGTCAACCACAGGCTCTGCTGCACAAAGGTCAGGGGGGACTCGGTCGAGTCGACGTGCGGAATCGGAGCCGATCGCTCAAGCCGTTCGGCTATGAGGGCATCGATGGCCGACCGACGGGAGGCTTCAGACATCAGAGACCAGGAGGTCGTCGACGAGATCTGCCTGGGCGGCGACGGTCGGTCGATCGAAGAACGCTACGATCGACGGATCGATCTGGAGACGCTGCCGCACCCGGGTGAGCAGCCTTATCGCCAGCATCGAGTCTCCGCCCAGGTCAAGGAAACGGTCATCCACACCGATCAAATCGCGACCGAGAACCTCCGCCCAGATTTCGGCGAGAACTTCCTCGGTGCGCGTCCTCGGTGCGACAAATTCGGCATTGGCGCCGGCCACGTCGTCGAGATCGGAGAGCCCGAGCCGCTCGGCCATGCCGATGCGCTGCAACTTGCCGGTTGGACCCAAAGGTAGAGAGTCCATGAAAATGATCCGTCGCGGCACCTTCGCCGGGGACAGGCGCGCTTCGACCCATTGGCGCAGCGAGAGTTCGTTGATCGTTGCTCCGGCTTCGAGGACCACTGCGGCGGCGGGCTGCTCTCCGAGGCGTTGATCAGGTACGCCGAACGCCAGAGCTTGTCGTACAAATTCGTGATCGAGGAGGACCTCGTCGATTTCTCGAGGTGCGATGGTTTCGCCGGCTCGGTTGATCATCTCCTTGGAGCGACCGGTAAGAGTTAGGTATCCGTCATCGTCGAACTGACCGAGATCGCCGGTCCGGAACCAACCATCGACGAAGGCGCCTTCAGCCGGCGTCAGGTAACCCGAAGTCACATTGGGTCCCTTTACGACAACTTCTCCGACTTCGCCGGTCCTGTGGTGTATCTCACCCTCAGTGAGAATGGCGATTTCGGGTCCTGCGGCGATGCCCACGGACCCCGGTTTGCGGTGGGCGGGCGGCAGCGGGTTGCAGGACATCTGATGGGCAGCTTCGGTCATGCCATAGGCCTCGACCACTGGAGCGGCGAAGGCCCCTTCCAGTCCTTCCATTACTGCTGGTGGGAGCGATGCCGATGAAGAGCGAATGAAGCGAAGCGGAGGCAGTAGGACGTTCGGGGTCGATTTCACTCTCTCCAGAACGGACTGGTGGATCGTCGGTACGGCTGTGTACCAGGTGGGTGACGTTTCGATCATCCAGTCGAAGAAGTGGGTGGCGAGGTAACCGGGCGTTGCAACGATCGATCCACCCGAGTACAGCGGGGCGAGCAGGGCCGCCACGAGGCCATGAATGTGAAACAACGGCATCACGTTCAACACGCGATCTGCCGCCGTGAGTTGCAGTGTCCCTGCAACATGAGAAGCCGAGGCCGTCAAATTGGCGTGAGTGAGCGGCACCATCTTGGGTCGTGAGGTGGTACCTGATGTATGCAGGATGAGCGCAACGTCGTCCGGGTCAGGCGATGCAGTGCGAGTATCGGCGTCACGATGACCATCTGCGACCGTCACGGAGCCGGCGTTCGGACCAGGGGCGATTCGCAGAATCGGGACCCCGGCTTGCGTACATGCCTCGACCAGATCCTCGGAGATGTCTTGTGGAACGATCATGAGGCGGGGACGAAGATCCTCGAGGTAGAACGACAGCTCAGCGGGCTTGAACGCCGGATTAAGCGGGGCGGCGATCCCGGCGACCGCGGACGCCAGGAATACCGTCACGGCCTCCGGCCCGTTGTTCACGAGTGAGGCCACAACGTCGGTACGGGAAACGCCAAGTCCGCTAATCGTCGAGGCGAGGCGCTCGACCGCTTGGGACAGGTCAAGTCCGGATGATGGAGCCCGGTCGGGAGCGAGGAGGATGTCTGAGCGTGACGAGGTTAGCGAGCGAACGATCTCGACAATTGTTCTCATTTCCCCCTGCCCCAGTCTTGCCCCGACGCCACCTTAGCGGTCACTGAGAGTGAGATCAATGGGTCCAGCCCATCATCGATCTATCTCCGAAAAACGTACCGGCCCGATGTGCATCGGTGCTGGCCGGTCTGATGATACTCGCGTACACTTCTCCGATGACAGACTCCCACGTGACTGATTGGCTGCTCGACCTCGAGCACCTCGACCCCGATCACTCTGACCCATCTATTCGCTGGCAGGTGATGCGCGATCTGCTCGACGCCCCGCAAGCCGAGTGGCAGGCCGAGCGTCGCAGGGTGGTATCGGAAGGGTGGGGCGCCCGCCTCATGGCCTACGAGGATGACGATGGGCAATGGGCAGGTGGTGCTCACTTTCCGGCCGATTTTCGATGGGGGGACGAAGAAGGTCAGCCGTGGACTTCGACAAGTCATGCTCTGTCGCAGCTTCGCGAATTTGGGTACGACCCGTCGTCTGTGAGCGCTCGTCGAGCTATCGAACTCATCGGTATGAATTGCCGGTGGGAGCACGACAACCAGCCGTACTGGGAGGGTGAGGTCGAGCCGTGCATCAACGGGAATGCGGTCGCCAACGGCACCTACTTCGGCGTTGACATGTCTCCAGTCGTCGAGAGGCTCGTTGGTGAGGTGCTCGAAGATGGAGGATGGAACTGCGAGACCGAGAATGGCTCGGTTCGGTCGTCCTTTGATACCACGATCAACGTCGTCGAAGGTTTGCTGGAGTACGAGCGCGCCACCGGCGGTACCCCGCAATCGCTGGCCGCTCGCCGCTCCGGCGAGGAGTACCTGCTCAAGCGCCACCTCTTCCGTCGGCTCAGTAACGGCGAGACCGTCGATCGAAAATATCTCTATTTCTCGCACCCGAACCACTGGCACTATGAGGTCTTGCGCGCCCTTGATTACTTCCGAGCAGCCTCACTCCTCGCCGGAGAGGCGCCCGATCCCCGGCTGGCCGAGGCGATTGAACACGTTCGGTCGCGGCGTCTCGACGACGGTACCTGGCCGCTCGACTGGACACCTGCGGGTCGGGTTTGGTTTGACGTCGATGATGGCGTCGATAATCCGTCCCGCTGGGTGACGCTGCGTGCTCTGCGAGTCCTCAATTGGTGGGACGCCGCCGGGGGACCCGCCTAGACGCGAGGGGTCTCCTGGCCGGGGTGGCAGTGACTGCTACATTCCAGCGAATTACGAAAGGGCAACGTGCAGCCGTCAAGTGAGATCGAAGCAGTGGTCCGGAGGTTTCTCGCCGCTCGCGTTGCTCGCGACATGGATGCGATGCGGTCGCTTCATTCAACCTCAGAATACGCGCGCCAGATCGGGAGCGACCTTGACGAATGGACGCAGGGCCTCGATCAGGTTGTCGGTGGGTGGTCCGAGTCGCAGATCCACCAGGACGCATGGCATGTCAAGGACGCAATCCTTCGCCGGGTCGAAGCGTATGAAAACGGCGAGACGGGTTGGGCCGCCGTCGAACAGGAACGAACCCTGGTGAATGGGCAGGTCTTCATCTATCGAATCACGATGGTCTTCGTGCTCGAGGCTTATGCCTGGAAACTTGCCCAGATTCACTTCTCTATTCCCGTCGCCGACGAGGAGGTCCTTGGAGTAGAACTGACGTCGACGCTGGCGGATCTGCTGACTGCCATAGACACCGAGTCAGGTTCCGAGAGCCTCGCCGAAGCGGCGATCGGCACCGCCACTATCGTGTTCACGGACATCGTGGGGTCGACGGCTCTATCGCAGTCGATGGGGGATCGCGCCTGGACCGGTCTTATTACGAGTCATTTCGCCACGGTTCGAGACATATGCGGTGGCCGGAGCACTACTCGTCGCGATCTGGACTACAACCGCGTTCGTGCAGGTACACCTCCACCGGCGTCTGGGCGATCAACCCGACGGCTCCGTTGTCCAGCGCCTGGTGCGTAGCAATTGGCTCAGAACGGGATTGTGGACGGTTCGGGGCATGCTCGTCGTCGCGATGCTGTTCTTATGAGGAGCCACCGTCAGGAGCCGCTTTCATGAAGGTGACGGGATTGTCGTCTCGAAGGTGAACCGCCCTCAATGAGAACCGGGTGCCGCCGGGTTGTCGACCAACACGAGCGGATAGTCCCCGAACGGGTGGTCCACTACGCGCATCGACTGGCCGTAGACCTGTGTGAGGGTGGAGTCGGTGAACACGGCACGGGCGGGACCCTCTGTGAGAATCGTTCCATTCGCCACCATGATGATCCGGGTCGCATAGCGTGCCGCCGCATTCAGGTCATGCAGCACGGCAACGACGGTGCTTCCCGTATCTGCCATTCTCCGGAATTCTGCCATTGCCCGTTCCTCGTGGGCAATGTCGAGCGAGGTGGTTGGCTCGTCGAGTAGCACCACAGGGGCGTCTTGAGCCAGGATTCTCGCCAGCGAAACCCGGCCCTGCTCACCGGATGAAAGTGTGGCATAGACACGGTGTCGCAGGTGTGAGATCCCGGTTCGGTCGAGCGCATCTTCGACCGCCAACTGATCGGCTTCCGCCGAGTTGGCCGGGTCCAACCGATGCGGGTGACGACCCATGGTCACTACTGCCGCGACGGTAAACGGGATTTCGGAGTTGGTATGTTGGAGGAGAATCGACCGATGAAGGGCTAGTTCATCGTGGGGGACTTTTTCAATAGGCACACCACGTAGGATCACATGCCCCGTCGAAGGTTTGAGGTCCCCGGCCAGGAGGCGAAGAAGCGTCGATTTGCCGGCACCGTTGGGTCCGACCACGGCTATGAGTTCGCCTGGCTCAACCCGAAGATTTATGTCGGACACCAGCGTGATCCTTCCCACCCGGTAGCCGACATCGACTCCTTCCAGAATGGTCATGCTCGTTGTGCCCGACCGACAAGCCAAACGAAGAAAGGTCCGCCGATTACGGCTGTTACCAACCCGACGGGCAGTTCGATCGGAGATATGGCGGTCCGGGCAGCCAGGTCGGCGAGCACAACGAATAGGGCTCCCGCCAGCAGTCCGGCGATCATCAGGGGCCGATGAGATGGTCCGGTAAACCACCGCACCATATGGGGCACCAGCAAGCCGACGAAGCCGACTACGCCTACCGCCCCGGCGGCTGCTCCAGCCACGATTCCGACTCCCATCAACAGGATGGTCGTTACAAAGTCGACGTCGACGCCTAGGTGACGCGCTTCGGTCTCTCCGAGGGAGAGAAGGTCGAGGGTCCGGGCTGCGGTTGCGAGACCGAGTATGCCCAGTCCACCCACTGTCAGCGTTGTCGCCACGGTTCGCCAGGTACTTCCCGACAGGCTTCCGAGCAGCCAGAACTCAATCGGGGGAACTTTGGTCCGGTCGGCTCCAAACACGATGAACCCCACCCAGGCGGTAAGCGCAGCAGAGAATGCGACGCCGGTGAGAATGAAACGGTTGGGCTGGTTACCCCGACCCCGGCCAAGGCGGCGAACGACCAGGGCGGTCAGTAGGCCCGCTATCGCCCCGCCCGCGATGGCGCCCTGGGCTGCCCCGGCTACCGAGCCGATGACTGCACCAAGCGAGGCACCGGGGCCGATGCCGAGTATCTGCGGATCGGCCAGGGGATTGCGAAATACCCCTTGTAGGACAATGCCCGCCATGGCGAGCATCGCCCCGACTTCAATGCCCATCAAGACTCTGGGAAGTCGGATCGCCCAGACGACGGCGGTGGCCTGGGTGCTCGGTTCAAGGCCACCGGCCACGCCGGCTTTTCTTAGGATGACTGCCACCACTTCGGCCGGGTCGATGGTTACCGCTCCCATCGAGAGGCTTGCTGCGGTTGCGACCAGCAGCAAGCCTCCGATGACAAATGCGACCGCTCGCCGTTTGGAGGCGAAGGGATCGGCTGGTTGACCGGTACCTTTGGCCGAAGCGGTCATCCTCCGGCTAGCTCAGGGTGCAGATCTTTGACGAACTGGAGCAGGGCCTGGCCCACCCGGGGTCCAAAGTTGAAAAAGTACGCTTCGTCATAGACCAGAAGGGCCCCGGTCTGGCCGGCGGGTGTTTCGGCTATGCCGGGGATCGCCACGAAGGCGTCCGCTCCGCCCAGTGCGGCGAATCCCGATTCCGGCACCACGATTACGTCCGGGGCAGCAGCCACCAGGGCCTCGGGTGTAACCGGAGCGGCGCCAAAGACCCCGCTTGCAGCAGCGACATCGATGGCGTTGGCACCTTCGATCATGGCCGAGGTCGGCATACCGGCTCCGAACAGCAGTACCAATTCAGGACCGCGGACATAGATGAACGCAACATTCGGCTGCGTATCGGCCTGGGCCGCCAGGGTTTGTGCCTCGGTGATTTCGCCGTTCACCCGATCGGCCAATGCCTGTCCGGCCTCTGGAACGCCGAGGATTTCGGCGACCTGCCCGATCTTGGTTCCGACGCCGTCCAGCGTGCTCTGGTATTCAAGGACGACCACGGGGACTCCGGCGTCGCGAATCTGTTGGAGAACTTCTGGCGGTCCCGCTTGCGTATCGGCCAGGACGAGTGTCGGCTCTAAAGCCAGAATGGGTTCCGGCGAGATCTGCTGGCCAAATCCGACGACGGCAATGTCGGTTGCTTCGGCCGGGTAGGTGGTCGTCACGTCAATACCGACGACATTGTCACCTAGACCCAGTTCAAAAATGATCTCGGTGAGGTCGCCACCCAGGGACACGATCCGGCTGGTGTCTTCGATGGTCGATTCCACCCCATCAGCTCCTACGAAGGTCACTGCCTCCGGTTCCGCCACGGCGGCCGTTGATGTCGTCGTGGAGGCCTGTTCGGTGGTTGTCGTGGTGGCGGCCACACTGGCGACCGTCGTTTCCACCGTCGTCTCGGCGCTGGTGCCGCCGCAGGCGGCCAGAATCAGTGCAAGCGCCAGGAACAGCGCAGATCGTTGTTTTCTCATTTGGTTATGACCTTTCAATGGCATAGTTGGTTTGCTGAGCAGGGTGGATCGAGGGTGCGGTGACCTTGGTCATGGCGCGATATCCGAGCCAGATCAGCGAAAGCCCGAGTAGTTCCGTCACATAGAGAACCTCAACGTGTCCGGCCCGGGTGAACGAGCCACCGATGCCAGGTAGAAGTGCTCCAACCGCGATAAGGGCATTGCCCGTAACGAGCGACTTCGGGCGATCGGATCTGCGCCAGTATCGCCAGGCAGACCATCCAGCGCCGCCGACCAGGAAAATAAGGGCATAGGTGTTGAGAAGTGGGGAGAAGAGTCGTACCCATTGCCATCCCATGACCGCTCCGGACAGACGGTGCGGCTCGACCTCGTCGAGGTTGATGGGCGTTGCCAACACGAAGACTGCGACGATGGCCGCGTAGGTGAGCATCCCGACCGTCAGCCGATCGGCGGTGCGCTTCTTCATGAGGAGGTACACGGTGCCTTGGGCCAGGGGAGCACCACCAAGGAGTGCGCCGGCGATATACCAGGACCGAAACAGCGGTTCGCTCCATCCAAAGATGGTCGTGCTGGCTTCGGTGAGCGTCCCGAGGCCGAATAGAGCTACTCCGATAGTCCACCACAACAAGTACCGCGCTTGTGGCTTGCGGCGCCAGTGACGCCACAGCAACACGGTGAAGGCTGTCGCCACCACAGTGGTAACGACCGGCAGATAGTGAATCAGGCTTCGTTCGTCCAGCACAGTGGTTTCCACTTCCTTCCAATGAACAGGGTTGATGCTATTGGTAGGGATGAGGACGTCCAGTCGGCTTCGATTGGACACGGTGTCGGATTCCCTCTTCGCGGGGCAACCGGTATCAGAACACCAAAGTCGTTGACACTTTGCCGGGCGGGTCCATGCCGAGGTCGCGACCTAAATGGCGGCCCAAGATTCATTGGCTCTGCAATGTTTCTGGGTAGCGATCACGTCGATTCTTCGTCGACGCCGAACGTCGGCACTGCCTGTGCCAAGGAAGGCTCATTCACTCCGTCGGTTTCCAGATCTGCCCTTCTGAAGGCGCCGGCGTTCACAATGGGTCGGTCAGGCGTGATGGAGCTGAACCGATCGCGGACTAGCGTTGCGACTTGAAGATTCGGTCCCCGACCTGTGATGTGGATCGGGGATCTGTGAGCAACCTGCACATCTGACGGAGGCTTGTATGCCCTTAATGCGTGACTGGCGAGCGTGAAGACCGCACTGGCTGCGTCGATTCCTTCACCGCCCAACAACGTCTTTGAGGTCGGTCCGCTCACGATCCACTACTACGGGCTGATCATCGGCGTCGGGGTCGTGTTGGCGATCTCGGTTATGGCCCGGCGCTACGAAGGGCTCGGCGGTGACCGGGCGGAAGCCGAGAGGTTCCTGGTATGGGCGGTCGGTTTGGGCTTTGTTGGGGCCCGGCTCGCCTACGTGCTTCCCCGATTCGAAAGCGTGACGAAGAACGGGTTCTGGCATGTGTTTGCGATCTGGGAAGGGGGCCTGGCCCTCTATGGTGGCCTGACGGTTGGGTTTATCGTCGCAGTGTGGATGTTCCGCCGCCACCACGGGGATGTCCCGGCAATCCTTGACGCGGCAGCGATCGGTATTCCACTCGCGCAGGGCATTGGTCGGTGGGGGAACTACTTCAATCAGGAGCTGTTCGGAACCCCGTCAGACTTGCCCTGGGCGGTTGAGATCGCCCAGCGGTTCCGACCGGCCGAGTACGTGGATTCTCCCACGTTTCATCCGGCATTCCTGTACGAGAGCCTGTGGAATTTGGCGGTCGTGATACCGCTGGTCCTGTGGATCGAGCGCCGCTTCGACCTTCGGCGCGGCAACCTATTCCTGGTGTACGTGATGCTCTACGGGTTGGCACGATTCCTGCTTGAGTTCATGAGGACTGACAACGCCACGATCATCCTGGGTGTTCGGGCCAACCAGGGGGTTGCCGCCTTGTTGGTGATCACCGCCACGACGGTCTTGGTGGTTCGAGAGCGGCTCGCCGCCTCACAGCCAGCGGGCGATCCCGCCGAGCTGAACATTGAGTAGAACCGGACAACTCCGTCGTCCGTACTGCTGATAGCGATCGTTGATTCCGACGATCCGAAGAGGAGGAGACGAAGAATGAAGCGTGCAATCCGAACAGGTGTCCTGGTCGCCGTAATGAGCCTCACCGCTATCCCTGCGTCCGCCCATGTACACGGGTTTACGCCACTCGGATGTTTGACGACGGACAATGCGAACTCTGGGGCCACCGTGGGTTTCGTGCGAGCGGCCGATGCGGCGGCCCCTCTGAATGGGCCGACTGGCCTCATCCCGTTGAATGCGAGCGGCCATCGGCCGTCTGGTGGTCAGGGTGCTGCGAACGCTTGCAAATAGGTTGCAGTCGAGGGGACCCCGCCTAGGACGGGGTCCCCTGCCATTCTGAGACGGAAAGGTCAGACCTGCTGCCGGACAATCGTGAAGAGACGGACCCAGTGCGAGCGAGGAACCAACCGGTCGGGATGGATGATTTGGGGTGAAATCGCTTGTGGCGCGATCCCTGATCGGAGATACCTGTCGCTATCGTGTGGTCGGGCAAAAGACCCTGCCAGCGTTCGGGGACCGACACCTGCCTACGGGTGATCGGTGCGAAATATGGGGCGCCCGGTCCGCCTCCCAAACCTGCCCTCTCGCCTTTCAAGGCCTATGACCCGATTCTTCTTCTGGTCGTAAACGCGGTTGTCATCGCCTACATGTGGATCGTGCACGGCGGCCCGGCACGGATTCCCGACCAGGAATGGCTCATCGCGATCGGCCGATTGTCCGGTTTGTATGCGGCCCTGGTTTCGCTGGTGGGTCTTGTGCTTATTTCGAGGACGCCGTGGCCAGAGCGACGCTATGGAATGGACAGGATGACCCACTTTCATCGGTACGTCGGGTTCACGGCTGCGGTTTT
>JAENVV010000167.1 GCA_016650365.1 Acidimicrobiia bacterium | reverse complement strand
GCGGGTTCCGGTCTTCACCGGGCACTCGCTGTCGATCAACTCCCGCTTCACGCAGCCGATCCCGCCCGACGAAGCCCGCACGATCCTGTCCGGTTCGCCCGGCGTGGTGGTGGTCGACGTGCCCACCCCGCAGATGGCCGCCGGTCAGGACCCCACCTTCGTGGGTCGCATCCGCGCCGACGAGACGGTCGAAGACGGAAAGGGTCTGGCCCTGTTCCTTTCCAGCGACAACCTTCGCAAGGGCGCCGCCCTCAACACCGTTGAGATTGCCGAACTGCTGCTCGCCTAGCCGGGTTCCCTAGATTCGGGTTGTGAAGATCGCGACCAGCAGGTTGAGTAGTCCGGTCGTGACCGTCCCGTTGGCATCGCTACCCATGGACCTTCGTTGCCAGCTGAGCGGCAGGTCAGGGTCCATCGCCGCCAGTTCGTGATTGACGGTCGATCCGATGGTTGATTGGGAGAGCTTGGTGATTTCGCCTGGATCGGTCCATAGGGCGACGCATGGGTTACAGACATCGACCTGCATTTCACCTAGCCGGTGGGTCAGATTCACCGGCGTCATCGGTGAGCTACAGAAGGGGCATCTGAGGCCTTCGTAGGAGAGTTCGGTGGCTGCCCGAATCAGCTGGTTTCGTTTGGCGAAGCTGAGTAGTAGCCCGATGTCGTTGCTGTTCGACAGCCGTCCGTTACACCGCGGACATTCATACCGATTGCCGGTGGCGTGGGTTGGGATGAGGATCACGTCGCATCGCGGGCAGTTCATGGTTACTCAAATCATCGGCGCCCTGACTGGTTCCCTTTAAACACTTGAGGGCTCCTCGGATGAAGAGCCCTCAAGTTACGGTGGTTCCGACTCGTACTCTCGTGAAGAGAGAACTGGTCGGGACGGCCGGATTTGAACCGGCGACCTCGTCGTCCCGAACGACGCGCGCTACCAAGCTGCGCCACGTCCCGTTGCGGTGGATGTTAGCGCCTTAGTTTTCGGAGCGGCCCGCCGGCAATATGGAGACCGAAACCCGGCCGATACGGTTACGATCCATGATGGCAACCCGCAGTCGAACCCTGTCGATGTCCACGATGTCCCCTTCGGTCGGAATGTCGCCCCTCAGATACATGACCAGACCGCCCACGGTCGTGTACGGCCCCTCGGGGAGGGGATAGTCGATCTCGGTACTCAATTCCTCGACCGTCATCGATCCATCGGCGGTCCACGTACCGGTCCCGGTTGGGCGGGCCTTGGGTACACCAGGGTCGTACTCGTCCTGGAAATCGCCGATCAGTTCGGCGATGAGATCTTTGGCAGTGATCATTCCCTCGACACCGCCATGTTCGTCCAGCACCATCGCATATCCGATGCGTCGATCGCGAAACTCGTGGAGTACGGTCATGAGTGGAGCACTTTCCGGCACGTACAACGGCTCGCGGATGAGGCGGGCGGCCGCTTCGGGGGTGATGGCGCCGGGCATTCGAAGCAGATCCTTTACGTACAGGATTCCGACCAGTTCGTCGAGGCCTCGACCGGGAGCGACGACGGGATATCGAGAGTGAGCGGTGCCGGAGACGGCGGCTCGAATCTTGGCCTCATCGATCGGCAAATCGATGGTTTCGATGTCGACTCGTGGTGTCATCACTTCGCGCACCCGCCGGTCGGTGGCTGCGAACAAAGCTTCGATGATTTCTCGCTCGACCTGATCGATTTCTCCGGCCTGTTCACCGAGGGCGGTGAGTGCCTTGACATCTTCTTCCGTGACGGAGCGGTCCGGGTCGTCGGAGACGCCGAACATTCGGAGCAGTCGATTCGAGATGAACCGGAAAACTCGCGAAATCGGATTGAGCATCGTGGTAACGGCGGTCAAACTGGTGGCGATGGCCAGTCCGTACTCTTCGGGGTATCGCGACGCCAGCATTTTGGGCGTGATTTCACCCACCACCAGCACCACGGCGGTGAGCAGGAACGTAGCAATTACCGGGCCGATCGTCTCGTCGGTCAGGTCGACGGCCAGAATCGTGGCAATCGATGCCGCCAGGATGTTGACGAAGTTGTTGGCGATCAGGATGGTCCCAATGGTTCGTTCCAGGTGGGTGGCCAGGCGAGCGAGGCGTTCCCCTCGATGGCCCTCCAGACGCATCACCCGCTCGCGAGGTATGGCGGTCACGGCCGTTTCGGATCCCGACAGGAACCCCGAAGCGATGAGACAGAGCGCCAGAACGATCCAGAGGGCAGCGAGGCTCACAGCTATCAGCCCAAGGCAGCGCGGAGAGCCTGAGCAGTGAACGGTTTCAGGACCCACCGATCTGCCCCGGCGCGTTTGGCGATGAACTCATCGGCCGAACGGTCAAGAAGCAAAACCACCGGGCGGTCTTCGATGTCGCCGTTGTTCGCCGCAGACTTGATCGCCCTGGTGATGGCCATTCCCCCCATCGATCCGACCTGCATGTCAACGATATAGACCGAGGGCGGGGATTCCCCGGCGACCGCGATGACCGTCCGTGGGTCTTCGACATGGGTAATGGATGTAGTTGGGTCGAGGATCGCCGCTTCGACGTCGTTGCGGACCCAGTTGCTGTCGGTTACCAGGAGGATTGATTCCATGATGACTCACTGTAGTGCCGTCGACTGGGGCCGATGACGCGCCTCCTATCATCCAGGTGCATGCGACGTATTCTGGTCCTCGTATTTCTGCTTGGCACTCTGGCCGTACCGGCCTTTGCACAAACTTCTGATGGGGCAATCGATGTCGTCGAAGTGCAAGGCCCGGTCGATCAGTTTTTGGTTCGGTTCGTAACGGATTCGATCGAAAGTGCCGCAGCGCGCGACTCGGAGTTTGTGATCCTTAAGATCGATTCTCCCGGGTCGTTGACCACAGAGGTGGAAGAACTCATTGCCCTCGTGCAAAATCCACCGTTGCCGGTTGTGGCTTGGATCGGCGACGCACCGGCCACGGCCCAGGGAGCCAGCCTCCGACTTGCCGAAGCTGCGCAAATCACGATCGCCGCACCGGGAGTGGAGATCGGGCGCCGGTTCCGAATGATTATTGGCGAGCCCGCCGCTTCTTCTGACGATGACGTCCTGGTCACGGTGACCGAACCGATCCCGGGTGCCATTGACGATATTCAGGCGGCGCTTGGCCCGCTCATCGTATCGCTCGACGGCAAGACGGTTGAACTCGCTGACCGGACGGTGACCTTGCACACTGCCGAGCAGGTGACCGAAGGCGACGGTCAGGTACGGTCGCAGGTCACCAAGCAAGTGCGATTCAACGAACTTGGCGTGTGGGCCCGAACCATGCGTCTGGCGATAACACCGGAGGCGGCCTTCTTCTTTCTCGTTGTCGGGTTGGCGTTCGCGGCATTCGAGTTCTACGCGATTGGACCGGGTCTGGCGGCGGCCACGGCTGTCGTTCCGATTCTTCTGGCGGGTTATGGGCTGTCCGCCATGCCGTTCGGGTGGGGTTTGCCGGTCACCTTGTTCGCCATGTGGCTGCTGACGGTCGACTACCAGCGGGGCGGTTTCAGTGTCCTGTCATACATCGGGACGGTGCTTCTTGGGGTGGGAGGCCTGTTTATCGCCGGGACGTATCCCGATATGGCACCGAGCGTAGGTGCGGTTGTCGTGACAACCCTCGGGGTGGCGCTCTTCTACATGTTCGCCATGTCGACGGTGGCGCGCTCCCGGTTCACGACACAAACGATGGGTCGTGACCATCTCATCGGCGCGATGGGGGTTGCTCTGACGGATGTCACCGGCGAAGGGCTGGTCGAAATAGAGGGAGCTCGCTGGCGGGCGACGTCCCATCGTGAAGCCGGTATCTCGCAGGGATCTCCCGTGGTGGTCGCCTCAGTTCAGGGCATGTTCCTTGAGGTCGAGCTGCCAGATCGCGAAAAACAAACCTAGACCTCCTAAAATTTTCCTGGCGGCCTGGCGGGGTGGGTGGTAGCTTCCCGAAGGTACCAAGGCGATCCTGAGGAGGAGTGATTGTGAGTTTGGCCATCGGCGACTGGCAGATTCAAGGGCTTTGCCGGGGTAACCATTCACACCTGTTCTTCCCTCCGAGCACCTTCGAAAAGAAGGATGAGCGCGAGCGGCGCGAGTCGCGGGCCAAGGCCATTTGCGATGTATGCCCGGTCCAGGGTGACTGTGTCTCCTATGCACTGGAGATTCGCGAACCCTATGGCATCTGGGGTGGGACGACCGAGGTCGACCGCCGGGTGCGAGCCAGCTAGCGCAGGATCCGATCGTTTCCGACGCGTTGGGTAACCCCGATCGCGTCGAAGTACTCGAGCAGTGGCACTGCGTATTTGCGCGATACTCCAATGACATCCTTGAAATTGCCCACCCCAAACGGGGTGGGCAATTCTTGTAGTCGACTCCGGATGGCCTCGATCTGGCCGGGGAGGAACACGAGATCATCTGAGACTCGGACCAGCCTGCCTTCCCGGAGCGCGATGTGGAGCAGTTCGCGGTCGAGGTTGAGTTCGTCGAGCCTTGGCACGTTATATCCGGCGGTGGTCAGTTGACCGATGACCGTTACGAGTTGCGATTCCTGAGCGTCCGTCAGACCAGCGTTGAACGTAGCCAGGGCGGCGGTTGGTCCGTCGTCGCGCACCCGATCGTCCATGGCAAGGATTGCCCGCGCTGTGTCGATGTCTAGGTTTAGGCGACTCGCCAGACTGGCGACCGGCATCCCCTCGCGCAATGGGTGTTCGTGGTGGAAGGCGGCAACATCGTTCACAGCCGAGGTCAGCAATTCGGCCACCCGCCCGACGGAAATGGCTACGTCGCCGCGTGTGAGACCGGTGCGGGGGTACCCGCCGCCCGTCCAACCGGCGAGTTCATGGACGGTGCAGATGCCGCGGGCGTCAAGTAGTTGGGTGGCGGCGTCGTTCTGATCGGCTTCAAGGATTCCTTCCAGTTGACGGAGTGCCAGGCGAGCTTCAGCCGCCCGACGGGGGGCGGCCGGATCGACGATGCGACCTCCGGCAACCACCGATTGTCGACCGGTTTCGCGCAGGATGAAGCGCTCCCCGACCCGGACCGGAAGTGGGGTTTTAGACCTGATCAGCGCCGCCATCGGCTTTCCACCGTCAGGGTCCTCGTTGCCGGTTAACGGGCGGAGCTCGACCGGCCACGAACCCGAGCCCATATGGAGGTGGTAGGCCCCTCGCTCGCCGACGTCATCTGCGTATCGAGCAGGTCGCATAACCACGCTGAACGACGAACTGGTCGGCCACGGTGAAGGGGAAAGGAGCGACCCTCTGGCGATCTGATCCCTGGTTATCCCGACCAGATTGGCGGCGGCCCGTCGGCCGGCGGAAACCGTTTCGTGGGTCTGCTCATGGCTGTGCAGCGTGCGAATCCGAACCGAGTGGCCACCTGGCCAGACTGAAAGCGTCTGGCCAACTGACAGAGGACCGCCCAGAAGCGTCCCGGTAACAACGGTTCCGGCGCCGTCGATGCTGAAAGAGCGATCAACCCACAAGGCGGGATCTTTGAGGATCCGTCGGGTCTCGGCTTGTTCGCAGAGCGACCGCAGCTCGGTACGAAGGTCGTCGAGCCCGTCGCCGTTCAGCGCAGACACCGGGATGAGTCGGGCCGTCTCGAAGGCGGTGCCTGCCACCTGTTCTTCGATCTCCAGTTCGGCGAGTTCGAGCAGTTCGGGATCAACCCGATCGGTCTTGGTTATGGCGACGACGCCCAGGGAAACCCCGAGGAGGTCGAGCACCGCGAGGTGTTCTTCCGTCTGAGGCATCCAGCCCTCGTCGGCGGCCACGACCAGGATGGCGATGTCGATTGCCTCTGTGCCGGCGAGCATGTTCTTCATGAACCGTTCGTGGCCGGGGACGTCAACAAACGACACCTCGATTCCGTCAAGATCGGTCCAGGCAAAACCAAGGTCGATAGTCAACCCGCGAGTTTTTTCCTCGGCGAGGCGGTCGGGGTCCCGGCCGGTCAGTGCCTGGATGAGAGTGGACTTGCCATGATCGACATGGCCCGCGGTACCGACTACTGGCATGCGGTGACGGCAGCCCGTAACGTCGCTGCCACCGATGCGTCCTCGTCGGGGTTGACCGATCGAAGGTCGACGAGGAAGGCCCCTGCCTCCCGGCGTCCGATCAGTGGGCGTTCGGCGGCCAACAACTCGTTCCACAGCCGATCGGCTTGAGCGGTGACCTGCAGTGCTGGTGACGCCACGGTCATTCCGGGCACCGACCCGGCTCCCAGTAAGGAGGCACTTTCGATGATCGTGCCGGGGATGCCTGCGTCGAGTAGGGCTTGCAAACGGAGCTCAAGGTGTTCGTACGGGGCAGTTGCCATCGTCCAGAAGGGGATCTCGAGGGCCCGCCCGTCCAGGTACATCTCGGTGATTACCGCCAGGGCGGCCAGGGTCGGTCCGGGCACCCGCATGGCTCTGGCCATCGGATGTGACTTGATGCGTTTGATGAGGTCGTTCTCTCCGACCATGATCCCGGCCTGCGGTCCGCCAAAGAGTTTGTCGCCGGAGAACATGACAAGGCCGGTTCCCCGGTCGATTTCCTGACGTACGCCAGGTTCTCCTGCCAGCCAGTTTGGGGGAGGTCCGGAGATCCAGGGGCTGGTCTCGTCTACCAGACCGGAACCGACGTCGTAGGCATACGGTACGTCGCTGCGGCGGGAAAGTTCGACGAGTTCCGCGCTGGCGGCTGATTCGGTAAATCCGACCACCCGGTAGTTCGACGGGTGGACTTTCAGGAGGAGGCCGGCGTCTGTTGCCACTTGCGCATAATCTGCGATTCTGGTCCGATTGGTGGTTCCGACCTCGATCATGTCTGCCCCGGATGCCGCCATGAGTTCGGGAAGCCGATACGACCCGCCAATTTCGATCAGCTCACCCCGTGAGACCACGACCACTTTTGACTTGCCTAGGGTGGCCAGGGCCAGGAGCAACGCGGCCGCGTTGTTGTTGACGACCAGGGCAGCTTCTGCACCGGTCAAAGCCATAAGTAATTCGTGTACATAGGCACCCCGCCCGCCTCGTTCGCCCTGGTCGAGGTCGAATTCGAGGTTGCCATAGCCCAGAGTTGCCTCAGCGGCGGCTCGCACGGCGTCCGGGTGCACCGGGGCCCGGCCAAGGTTGGTGTGGAGCAGGACGCCGGTGGCGTTGATCAGTGACCGGAACTTCAGCCTGGCGAGCTTTCGGGCCCTGAGGGCGGCGATTTCGCCGGCGTCGGCGGGCTGCCCGTCGACCAGGAGGCCTCGTGCTTCCTCAAGGGATGCACGGGCCACCTCCGTGGCTACGACCCGGGGAATTCCGTTGAGTTGTCTGGCGAGCGCATCGACCGAAGGCAGGTCACGGAGAGTCATGGTTGGTAATGGTACCCGTTAGGCTTTCAGCGCATGCTGCCGGTCCTCTTCATTGTGATACCCGCCCTCGAGATGGGCTTGCTGGTCTATTTGTCCGGTGTCATCGGGTGGGAGATAACGCTCGGAATCGTCGTGGTTACCGGCTTGATCGGTGCCTATCTGGTCAAGCGGCAAGGAACCAATGCCTGGAGAGCGATCGGAGCCGCATTTCAACAAGGAAAGCTGCCGGCCGGCGAACTGGCAGACGGCGCATTGATTCTGGTGGGTGGGGCGTTTCTGTTGACTCCAGGACTTTTGACCGACCTGGTCGGATTCTCACTGATGGCACCGCTGGTTCGGAGGGTGGTTCGTGATCGATTGACCATCTATGTGCAGCGGAGATCCACCAGGTGACCCCGTCCGTTCCACGACCGGCTGCCACCGCCTGTGTGGTTCGAGATGGTCGGTCCGGCATCGAGGTGCTCTTGGCGAAGCGGTCAAATGGATCGCCGTTCGTACCGGGCGCCTCGGTGTTTCCCGGAGGCGGAGTTGATGACACCGATCGGCGGGCTCCCGATCCATTCAAGGCCGCGGCCATCCGTGAGACCTTCGAAGAGGTTGGACTGCTCCTGGCGGACCGGGTCGGCAGCCCGGTTGACCCGGGCCGACTGCTGGCCGAGCAACGGTCGGTGGAAGATTTCGCATATGACGATGTCGTGTACCTGTCCAGGTGGGTGACGCCCGAACGGTCCGGTATCCGTTTCGACACGCGGTTCTATCTTGCGGCAGCCCCGGCGGGCAGCGTTTTGCGCATCGATGATCGAGAGTTGATTAGTGCCGGTTGGTTTGAACCCGCCCGAGCGTTGCGAAGTTGGGCGGGTGGCGAACTGCAGATGGTCTCGCCGACGGTTGCGCATCTGCGGTATTTGGACCACTATGGAACGGTCGACGTCGCTTTGCAGGGCGCCATTGTTGGTCGATTCGCTGGAGAAATCGACCAGGATGCCGATATACGGCGTCGTCAAGCAGGACCAGCATGAACATTGTCCATCTTCTCGCTCCCAATCCCGGTTGGTTTACCGGGGCCGGTACCAACACCTATGTGCTTGGAGGCAGAACACGCGCCCTGGTAATCGACCCGGGACCCGTGATTCCTGAGCATCGCGACCGGATTCTCGAAGCGATCGGCGATCGCAGAACCGCCGCGATCGTTGTCACCCACACCCATCCCGATCATGCCCCGCTGGCCAATCCGCTCGGGCTCGAAGTTGATGCCCCGGTCTACGGATTTGCGCCCGGCCCGGACTTCGCCCCGACCGACTTGGTCCGGGAGGGTGACCACATCGAGGTGGAGGGTGAGACGCTCGAGGTTCTCTACACCCCCGGCCATGCCGACGATCACATTTGCCTGCTGCTTGGTACCACCATGTTCACCGGTGATCACATCATCGGTGGCTCGACCGTCATGATCGAAGACCTGACCCGCTATCTGGCTTCGCTTGAACGACTTCAATCGGTTTCGCTTTCGAAGTTGTTGCCCGGCCATGGCCCGGAGATCGACAACCCTCAGGAAGTCATCGATTACTACATTTCCCACCGGATGGAGCGAGAAAGAGAGATCGTGCACGCCTTGCAGGAGGGGGCCGGATCGGTCGGAGACGTCGTCATCGAGGTATACAAGGATGTTCCCGAGGAGTTGCACCGGGTGGCGGCACTCTCGGTAGCTGCCCATCTCCGCAAGCTGACCGACGATGGGCTCATTACGTTCGGCGGAGATGATGCGTCGGACTTATGGGGATCTCTGGTTGAGATGGTTCGCACATGATGCGTCGACTGTTTCCACTGGCCTTTCTCCTGATTCTTGTTGTGGCCTTACCGGCGCGCGGAGAGGTCACCCCGGAGGAGTTGGAGAAGGCGAAAGGCGAG
>JAENVV010000166.1 GCA_016650365.1 Acidimicrobiia bacterium | reverse complement strand
TCGCCTGTTCGTCGTCGAATAGGAACTCTGCCAGTGCCCTGGCCAGCTCGGTTTTGCCAACTCCGGTCGGGCCGAGGAATACGAAGGAACCAATCGGACGTGATGGATCGGCGAGCCCCGCCCGGCTCCGTCGGATGGCGTCTGCGACGACTCTCACGGCAGCATCCTGGCCGACCACCCGGTGGTGCAGATGATCTTCCAGGCGGACCAGTTTTTGGATCTCGCCTTCCATGAGCCGTGACACAGGTACCCCGGTCCAGCGGCTGACGATCTCGGCGACATGCTCTTCGTCGACCTCTTCGGTCAACATACGCATGTTCGATTGGAGCTGTTCGAGTTTTGCCTGACCGGCCTTCAACTGTTCGCCAAGCGAAGGGAGCGATCCATAGCGAAGCTCAGCGGCCTTCTGGAGGTCGCCAGCCCGTTCGGCCCGTTCGGCTCCGGAGCGGGTTTCTTCGATTGATTCGGCGAGCGATCGGATCTCGGTGATGGCTTCCTTCTCAAGCGACCAGTGGGCAGTGAGCCGATCGCGCTCCTCGGAGATATTGGCGAGTTCCTCTTCCAACCCTTCGAGCCGGGTTCGCGAGGCGTTGTCGGTTTCCTTCTTGAGTGCCGCTCGTTCGATCTCGAGCTGGATAATGCGCCGCTCCAACTCGTCGATCTCGTCTGGCATGGAGTCGATCTCGATGCGCAGCTTCGAGCCGGCCTCGTCGATGAGGTCGATCGCCTTGTCGGGAAGATGTCTGCCGGTGATGTACCGATCAGATAGCACGGCGGCCGCGACCAGAGCTGAGTCCTGGATGCGGACTCCGTGATGAACCTCGTAACGTTCCTTGAGTCCTCGCAAGATCCCGATCGTGTCCTCGACCGAAGGCGCCTCGACGAGTACCGGCTGGAACCGGCGTTCGAGGGCGGCGTCTTTTTCCACATATTTGCGAAATTCATCAAGGGTGGTGGCGCCGATCAACCGCAGCTCGCCACGGGCCAACATGGGCTTGAGCATGTTGGAGGCATCCATCGACCCTTCGGCGGCTCCCGCTCCCACGAGTGTGTGCATTTCGTCGATGAATGTGATGATCTGGCCTTCGGAATGCTTGATCTCGTCGAGCACCGCTTTGAGGCGCTCCTCGAACTCGCCGCGATACTTTGCGCCCGCCACCAGGGCCGATAGGTCAATGGCGACAATCCGCTTTGTCTTGAGTCCCTCGGGGACGTCGCCATTGGCGATACGTTGGGCGAGGCCCTCGACGATGGCCGTCTTGCCAACCCCCGGTTCGCCGATGAGCACCGGATTGTTTTTGGTCCGACGAGACAGCACCTGGATGACGCGACGGATCTCTTCGTCACGGCCGATGACCGGGTCAAGTTTCTGGGCCCTGGCGACCGAGGTGAGATCGCGGCCGTACTTCTCAAGCGCATTGAGGGTGGCTTCGGGGTCCTGGGAGCTGACCCGCTGGCTACCCCGGAGGGTGGTGAGCGCTTCCAACACCCTCTTTCGAGTGATGTTGAGTTGGGCGAGCGCCTGGCCGACCGGATCGCTGGTCTTGAGAAGGGCCAGCACAACGTGTTCCACTGAAACGTAGTCATCAGACATGCCCTGGCGCTCGTCGTCGGCCCGATCGAGTACCTTGATCGTCTCGGGGGCAAACGAAGGCTCCGTGTCGCCATACACTTTGGGAAGTTTGTCGATAATGTCGTTTACGGCGTTTCGGAGGGCGCCCGGTGTAACGTCAAGTCGGTTGAGGAGCGGATAGACGATGCCATCGGTTTGGCTCAACAGAGCCAGGACAAGATGACCGGGGGTGACATATTGGTGGTTGGCGGTCTCGGCTAGTTGGCGCGCCGCGACCAGCGATTGTTGAGTTGCATTGGTGAGTTTTTGCATGTCCATAGTGTCTTCTCCAGGTACCTACAACCACCGAATTGTGTAAAGTATTTCAATAAATCTGAGTCTAGTTATATCAATTTTACCCCGAGAGGTGTTCTCGCCATGACCAGCCAACTCAGAGCCAAACCGCCCAGCGAGTCCTTGACCAATATGACACTGATGATGGGTGTCGACCACGGGAATACGGCAGGTTTTGTGCACGGTGGCTCCATTATGAAATTGGTTGACGAGGCGGCCGGGGTGGCATCGATGCGACATTGTCGGGGCCGGGTGGTAACCGCCCAGGTCGACTCGCTGTCGTTCCTGGCTCCGGTGCACATGGGCGATGTGTTATCGATCGTTGCCCATGTGACTCAAGCGTGGACGACCTCGATGGAGGTGGAAGTCGAAGTAAATCGTGAAAACCCTCGCACCGGCGAGGGGGAACTCACGACCAGGGCATATCTGACGATGGTGGCCGTAGATGAGGACGGACACCCCGTATCGGTTCCGCCAATCCTCGCCGAAACCGAATCCGAATTACGAGATCAGCGTAAGGCCGAGGCGCGCCGGTCGTCTCGTATCGAACTGCGATCTCGTCTCGAAATGCAATAGGAGACCGGGTTCGCAGACTTAGAGGGTGGCTTCGAGGTGCCGGTTGATCGCATCGAGAACGGCCCGGGCCGTGGCCTTCTCAGGGCTGTTCTCGTGGATGACCGCACTGCCGACCAGCGCTCCGGGAGCCGTGGACGAATGAACCTGGGCGATGGCGATCCGGGAGGCACCGAGATCGGTGGTCGCTACAGCAGCCAGGTCGAGGTGGAGTTTGCCGGCAGCGATGGATTCGACCGCTCGCAACGTGGCCTCGCCGACCAGACGGGGGCGGGCAGACAGGGATACGGAACCGACAGAGGTTCCTTCGTGAATTTCTTCGCCCCACGCCAAAATCACTTTGACGCGGGTCTCGTCCCCCTCGGTCACTTCTTCAAATTGCGCGAGAGCTGGTCTCAGTTTCATCGGGGCAAACTCTAGCGGATATATCTGGTGGGTCCCCTTGTTACGCCCGAACGGCCCGTTCGGATGCCCATGCCCGAAGGGCTCCGATGCTTTCTGCCCGCGATATCGACAGAGGGACTGCTGCGGCCAATTCCTGGAGGAGGGTGCTCGTAGTGAGTGATTCGTCTTTCGCAAAGGCCCGGTAGGTGGCCCCGACGACTGCCCCTTCGATCTCTGCTCCTGAGTAGCCCGACGTGGCCGCTGCGAGGCGTGGCAGGTCGAAACCGGCCGGGTCGTGATCTCGGGAACTCAGATGATATGTGAGAATTTCGCTCCGGGCGGCGGCGTCAGGGAGGTCCACGAAGAAGATCTCGTCGAACCGGCCCTTTCTCAGGAATTCCGGCGGAAGCCATGCGACGTTGTTGGCCGTGGCCACGATGAAGACCCCCTCAGGACGATCCTGCATCCACCGTAGGAACGTTCCCAGGAGGCGGCTGCTGGTTCCCCCGTCGCTGTCCGACCCGGAGGTCGCGAAGCCCTTCTCGATCTCGTCTATCCACAGCACGGCAGGTGCCATGGCGTCGACGGCGGTCAGGGATTTGGCGAGACGGGTTTCCGACTCGCCGACGTACTTTGAATAGAGGCGAGACGGATCGAGCAGCACGAGGGGTTGTTGCCAGGTCCTCGCCAACGTCTTGGCGATGAACGATTTGCCGCATCCGGGCACTCCGGTGAGGAGGATTCCGCGCGGGGCCGGCAGGTTGAGCTGAGGAGCGGCCTGGGCGCGGATTCTCAGTTGCAACCAATCCTTCAGTCCCTCAAGCCCTCCGACGGAGTCGAGAGTGCCCGAGTCGGCTTCGATGAGTTCGAGAATGCCATCGGCGGTGAACAGGGCTGCTCTGGCGTTTCGAAGTGAAGCCACGTCATTGGCGCCGAGAGCTCCATCGGCGAAGGCAGCTTGCTGGATCAGACGCTCGGCTTGGCCGACACTCAGTCCTCGTAGTGCGCTGGCCAGGGAGGGCAGGGATGCCTCATCAATGGCCACTTCGAAGCTTCGTTCCGCAAGATCACTGGCGGTTCGGCGGATGAGGTCGGTGAGTTCGTCAAGTTCGGGTGGACGGAGTTTCCATAGGTGAGCGACAGATCCGAGCTCGGGAGGTACCTCAGCGGTTGGGGTGGTCAAGATGATGGTTTGATCAGGGGATAGCTGAGCGGCGGTCTCCTTGATTCTGCGCACCACGTAGCTGTCATTGAGGATCGGCTGGGCATCGGCAAAAACGAATACCGCCCCCGCCTGCACGTCGGTTATCCAGTTGAGTGCTTGATGGGGGTTCTGGGTCTGGTACATCGCCGCACCGGAGTTGTTGGTTAGGCCACTGGCACTGGACCACTGCCAGACGTCAGCCTTGAGGTCGGTGGCGATCGATCGGAGTAATGCCATGAAACGGGCTTCTTCGTCGGTCTCGACGATCACGAGCGAAGCTGGCGAAGCAAGTAACACCTTCAGATCGACCGAGTTGTCCATTTTTGCCTCACATAGACCACAATTGTTGGATGGCTGCTTTCGAATTTGCTTCAGCAGATCTCATGATTGCCTACGGGTCGACGCTCGCAGAGCTTTTTGAGAACGCCGCCTATGGTATCGCAGCCCACTCAGGTTTCGACGACCGACAGTCGCCACTGTATGACGTTGCCGTGATGGCCATCGGGGATAGTCCTGAAGAGTTGCTCGGCGATTGGCTGGTGCAGCTCGACATACGGAGCATTGAAGCCGGGTTGAGCCTGGTCTCCTTCTCGGTAGACCGGCTTGAGGAGGGCGGGGTGCAAGGGACTGCCGCCGGATATCGCTCCTCAGAAACGGCTCTCTCGCAGCGGTGGGATGTTGAGACGATTGTCCCCATGGTCGATGGCGCTTGGGCTCGAATTCGGAAAGGGTTGCCCCAGCAGGCCAGCTGACCGTTGCTTCAGATACCATGTTGCGGATCTCAGACCCCCGAGGAGGGAATGATGTTCAAGGAGTTCAAAGACTTCATCATGCGGCCCGGTTTGATCGATATTGGCGTCGGCCTGGTTATGGCGGCTGCGCTCGGTGCGGTGATCACTTCTCTCGTCGACAACCTACTGATGCCGATCGTTGGACTCGCCTTCGGTGAACCGAGCTTCGACAGTGTCCTGGCGTTCAACACGGCGGCCGACGGAACCGGCGGGATCCGCATTGGATCCTTTATTTCCGCCTTGATCACCTTCATGATGGTCGGCGCGGTGGTGTTCTTCTTCATCATCAAGCCGTACAAGGCGGTTAAGTCCCGCACCCAAGCGCCTGCTGAAGAAGCTCCTGAGCCGGACGCAGAGGACATCGTCCTGCTGCGCGAGATTCGCGACGCCCTCAGCCGCGGCTAGATCTTCGTTGACGGTCTCGTAACGGGTGGACCCGGCCGAAAACCCGAACCCAGGGTTCAACCCTGGGTTCGTACGCCCGATTTCGGGAGCTGGGGCCCTCGGAACCAGGGTCAGGGATGAACGGACGCGCCGCAGGACTGCGTTCACGTTCGTCCATCCCGAGTTGGGGCTCGCTTGATCGTGGTTACCGGTTACGGTCTGGCAAATGAGTCTGACGGAGCACGATTTCACTCCGATACGACGCGTGGACCTGACGGACCGCAGTCTGGGCTCGCTCTCGCTCCAGAGCCAGGTGGTCTATGAGCTCGGCAACCTGTTCTTCGAGGGCCTGAACTCGATCTTGCAGGGCCATAACCTTTTTCACACCCTCGAGGTTTAACCCCTGTTCGGTGAGGGTCTGAATGAGTTGGAGCCGGTCGATGTCGGCCTGCGAATAACGGCGCGTCCCGCCGGCGGTCCGGTGCGGCTCCACAAGTCCTCGCCGTTCATAGATCCGCAAGGTCTGCGGATGGAGCCCCGACAATTCGGCAGCCACCGAGATCACAAACAGGGCGTGATTGGCTGACTTGCCGCTCATATCAATAACCTCGCTCTGGGGTCGTCGGTTTCAAACTCATCGCGATACTGCTCGAGTAGTTTTTTGGCTTCCCGGGACAGCTTCTTCGGGACCGTTACCTCGACGGTAACGAGGAGATCGCCTGGCTTGCCTTTGGTTTTGGGGACACCCTTCTGCCGCACCCGGAACGTCTGTCCAGTCGTGGTACCCGCCGGCAACTTGAGACGCACCGACCCGTCGAGGGTTGGAACGACTATTTCGGCGCCGAGGGCAGCCTCGGTGAAGGTGATGGGGATCGCGGCAGTCAGGTGATCACCCCTCCTTCCGAAGAGGGGGTGGGTGTCAACCTTGGTCCGGACGAGGAGATCTCCCGCCGGTCCGCCGGCGCTACCCGGTCCGCCCTTTCCCTTGAGGCGGATGGTCGAGCCATCCTTCACACCGGGCGGGATCTTGACGTTGATCTTTCTGGTGCGAACCTCGGTTCCGCGCCCCCGGCAGTTCGAACAGGGTTGGACCACCATCCGACCGGTCCCCTGGCACTGGCGGCACGGTTGGGCAAATGAGAAAAAGCCTTGGTTCTGAGCGGTGGTTCCGCTGCCCCCGCACGATTGGCAGAGGTCGATTTTGGTGCCCGGTTCCGCTCCCGAGCCGTGGCACAGGTGACACGTGGTTTCGCCATCGACGGCGATGGTGGTCGTGATGCCTTTGATGGCGTCTTCGAACGACATGTGGAGCGTCGCTTGCGTGTCCACGCCCCGCTGAGGCCCCGTGCGCTGGCGGCGGGTACCGCCGCCGAGTAGATCACCGAGACCACCGAAGCCGCCGAGCAGATCACCGAGATCCTCCACTCTCACTCGCTGCTGTGACCCGCCACCGTACGGTCCGGCTGAGCCGCCGAATCCGCCGAAGGTGCCGGAGTTCACCATGCGACGGACGTCGTCGTACTCTTTTCGCTGATCCTCGTGCGAGAGCGTTGCATACGCTTCGGATATGTCTTTGAACCGGCTTTCGGCGCTCGGATCGTCCGGGTTGGCGTCGGGGTGGTTGGCCTGGGCCAGCTTGCGGTAGGCGCGTTTGATCTCGGCCTGTTCGGCCGTGTTCGAAACGCCAAGGACCGTGTAGTAGTCCTTGTCTACCCAGTCTTTGTTCACTCGCTGTCCTCGCCCTCGTCGTCGGAGGCTGGGCTGTCCGTGGCTAGATCGGAAGCAGGACCAACCGCCACGAGAGCGGGTCGGATGACCTTGTCGTTCAATCGATAGCCGCGCCGGAGTTCGCCAATTACGACGAGCGTGTCGCCGTCGCCTAGATGGGTCACCGCATCATGAACGGCCGGGTCGAAGGGCGCCCCGACTCCTGGAATCGCCATCAGGCCCTCCCGGGTCAGCACGTCCATCAACTGGACGTAGGTGGCCTGGATTCCAGCCAGGAGTTTGATCTCGTTATCGGTCGCGGCCGGCAATTCGAGGGCGGCTTGGAAACTGTCGAGGGTGGGCAGCAACGAACCGACAACTCGTTCGGCGGCGACCGACCGGATTTGCTGAAGTTCTCGTAGGCTGCGTTTGCGGAGATTGTCGAAGTCGGCGGCCGACCGGTGCCAGCTATCGAGATACTCCGCCCCCTGCGCCATGGATTGACGCAGGGCGGCGATAAGTATCTCGTTCGCTTGGACCGGGTCGGCTGGTAATTCGAGGTCGAGCGGCGGGAGTACTTCCTCCTCGACCACCTCGGCTTCGATCACCTCCGCCTGGTTATCCCAATCTTCGGTTTCGAAACCGTCGGCAGCCGCAGCTTCCTCTTGATGCTTGGTCACTATTCGGTCTCTTCATCGATGATTTCCGCCTCGACAACGTCCTCGTCGTTCAGGTCAGCGTCGGCGTCGGCTCCGCCGGCGTCGGCTTGCTCGGTCTGGGCGTACAACCGTTGAGCCAGCGCCTGACTCGCGCTGATCACGGCGTCGATCTTCGAGCGAATAGCCCCGGACTCGGCATTCTCATCGGCGACGGAGGCCTTGAGCTCGTCGAGTGCCGCGTTGATAGCCGTCTTCTCGTCATCGAGCAGCTGTTCGGCTTGCTCCTCGAGCAGTTTTTCGGTTTGACGAACCATCTGCTCGCCCTGATTACGGGTCTCGACGAGTTCGCGTCGTTTGGCGTCTTCCTCGGCGTGCATCTCAGCATCCTTGACCATCTTGTCGATCTCGTCTGACGACAGAGCCGTGCCACCGGTAATGGTGACTTGCTGCTCGCGACCCGTGCCGAGATCCTTGGCGGACACCGCGACGATGCCGTTGGCGTCGATGTCGAAGGTCACCTCGACCTGGGGCATGCCGGCTGGGGCCGGTGGAATCCCGGTCAGGGTGAACTTGCCGAGGCTCTTGTTGTCACCGGCCATGGTCCGCTCGCCTTGCAGAACGTTGATCTCCACCTCCGGTTGATTGTCAGCAGCGGTGGTGAATGTCTCGGATTTTCTGGTCGGGATGGTGGTGTTTCGTTCGATCATTTTCGTCATGACGGCACCCCGGGTCTCGATCCCGAGGGTCAGTGGGGTAACGTCGAGGAGCAAGATGTCTTTGACGTCGCCTTTGAGTACACCGGCCTGGATGGCCGCTCCGGCAGCGACGACTTCGTCAGGGTTGACGCCCTTTTGGGGTGCCTGCCCTGATAGTTCCTGGACGAGCTCGGTCACGGCCGGCATCCGGGTAGACCCGCCCACGAGCACGACGTGGCCGATGTCCTTCATGGCGATGCCCGCATCCTTGACGGCCTGGAGCAATGGACCCTTGGTTCGTTCGAGAAGGTGCTCGGTGATCTTGCGGAATTCAGCCCGTGAGAGCTTCTTCTGAAGGTGGAGTGGCCCCGATGAGGTGGCCGTGATGAAGGGAAGGTTGATCTCCGTTTCAGACACCGATGACAGTTCGATCTTGGCCTTTTCGGCATCCTCCTTGAGGCGCTGAACGGCCATCTTGTCCTGGCTCAGATCAACTCCATGCTCATTCTTGAAACCGGTCACGAGCCAATCGATGATCGCCTGGTCCCAGTCATCGCCACCGAGGTTGGTGTCACCGGCCGTTGACTTGACTTCGAAAACTCCCTCGCCGATCTCCAGCACCGACACGTCAAACGTGCCACCACCGAGGTCGAAGACGAGCAGCGTCTCTTCGTTCTTGTCGAGTCCGTAGGCGAGGGCCGCCGAGGTCGGTTCGTTGACAATCCGCAAGACCTCGAGTCCGGCGATCTGGCCGGCTTCCTTGGTTGCCTGTCGCTGAGCATCACCGAAATAGGCGGGCACGGTGATGACGGCCTGGGTTACTTCCTCGCCAAGGTAGGCCTCGGCGTCGCGCTTGAGCTTCATGAGAATGCGCGCCGATATTTCCTGCGGCGTGTAGACCTTGCCGGCGATGGTGATGGTCCAGTCAGTGCCCATGTGGCGCTTGACCGAACGAATGGTTCCGTCGGAGTTGGTGATTGCCTGCCGCTTGGCGACCTCTCCAACCAGGACTTCGTCGTCCTTGAAGGCGACTACCGATGGCGTGGTGCGACCGCCTTCGGCGTTGGGAATGATGGTCGGTTCGCCACCGTCGAGGGTAGCGATGACGCTGTTTGTGGTACCGAGGTCAATGCCTACTGCCCGTGCCATAATCGTATTTCCTTTCAGGAACTTCGTTTCTCAGTTGGTTCCCATCTTATAACCTGAGTGACCCTATGTCATATTCCCGATTTTCCGCGCGGCGGGTGGGGATTTGGAATGAGGAATTTGGTGCCCCCGCTGATTCGAACTGTCCGATGGTTCGCAAGGCACAAATCCATGACCGGGATGACCGTTTTACTCAGCATTTGGCCGATTCCGGCCAATGGGATCCTATGGTTTGCCCACGATGTGAGCGCGAGATTGTCGATTCGTTGGCGACCGTGTGCCCGCACTGTCTGGCGAAGCTTCCCACCCCTCCGCCGCTGCCAGAGATTCCGGGCGGCGTCTTCGGTGGTTTCGAGCAAAGGCCCGCAACGAATAGCGTGTTCGGCGGATTTGAAACGACGGTTGATACCGAGCCGCCGACACACCAACCGTTTGGTACCGGCCGGCAGGGGCCTTCCATGGGCAGGAAATTGACCTTTGGTGGGTTGGGGATCGGGCTACGGATCGGGATCGTCCTGATCGCCATCTTTGGGGTGGGAATCTTTACACAGGCCTACCGGTCTCTGACCGGAGCCGGGGACTACACCGCCATCGAAGAGCTCCAGGTTGGCCAGTGTTATAACCTCTTTGAAGACACCAATGCGGAGATATTTGAAGTCGGAGCGGCCGACGTGCTGCCGTGTGAAGAACCGCACCAGTTTGAGATGGTGGCCCGGGCTAATTTCATCGGCGAGCAGCCCTATTCGGACGTACTGTTTGCTATCGGGTTGGACCGGTGCTTTGTACTGTCCGAGTCGTACCTCGATCTTGAGGCTATTCCGGAAGAACTGTTCCTCGATGTCTTGATCCCGACCGAGGAGGGCTGGTCATCGGGTGACCGGGGCTATCTCTGTTACTTCTACCTTGAGAACGGTCTTTCGATGAATCAATCCTGGGCTAAGTAGTAACGAAGGCGGACCTCCAACGGAGCACCAGAGGTAAGGTCAGCCCATGGTGGACACTGCTGTTTATGAATCGCCGCTTGGGCGATTGCGATTGGCGGGTGAGCACGGGTTTTTGACCGGCGTGTACTTCGAGGATCATGTCAATGGTCCGCCGATTTCGGAAGACACCCGCGAATTGCCCGAAGCGTTCCATCATGTAATGGCCCAGCTGGACGAGTACTTTGTCGGGGATCGCCAGGTGTTCGACCTGCCGATGCGGCCAGTAGGTAGTGCCTTCCAGCTGAGAGTCTGGGCAGGCTTGTTGGAGATCGAATTCGGGACGACTCTCTCCTACGGCGACCTGGCAGATCGTCTCGGCGATCGTAAGGCGAGCCGGGCGGTCGGCAGGGCGAACGGCAAGAACCCGATTTCGATCATCGTCCCGTGCCATCGCGTTGTGGGGGCAGATGGATCGCTTACGGGATACGGGGGAGGTCTCGACCGCAAGCTCTGGCTGCTGCGTCATGAAGGAGCCCTCTTGGTGTAGTCGGAGAATGCCATCCCGGGTGAGCCGAAGGTCTACCAACGTGGAGGCTCCAGGGCGATAACTATGATGCGATTTGAGACACGTCCCCGCCCGGCCTTCCGGAACAACGATCGGAAATGACACCATGACAGCATCAGGCCAGGTGAACCTCATCGACGTTTCGCCGCGTGACGGCCTACAGAACGAGGCCGCGAAGGTATCGACCGCCGACAAGTTGGCCTTAATCGAAGGGTTGATCAACGGTGGGGTCACGGCTATTGAGGCTGCCAGTTTCGTCAGCCCGACCAGGGTCCCGGCCATGGCCGACTCGGACATCCTCATGCGTGAGGTCCCGCGGATCGACGGGGTCCGGTACATCGGTCTCGTCATGAACCAGCGCGGACTCGACCGCGCCCTGGAAGCCAGGGTTGATGAGGTCAATATTGTCGTTGTCGCCTCTGACACGTTTTCTCACAAGAACCAGGGCGTTGGCACGTTGGCCGGTGTCGAGATAGCCCTCGACCTGGCTGATGCGTGCGGGCAGGCCGGAGTCGCTCCTTCGGTAACGGTTGCGACCGCCTTTGGCTGCCCGTTTGAAGGGGAAGTCCCGGTCAGCCGTCTGGTTGAAGTCGTCAAAGCGGTGATGCCTGCCCGTCCGGTGCGGCTGAACCTGGGCGACACCATCGGGGTGGCCGGCCCGTCCGACGTGGTGGAGCGGTATTCCGTCATCGCTCCGTTCGTCGATACCGCCTCGACGGCGCTCGGGGCCCACTTTCACAACACTCGCAACACGGGGTATGCCAATGCGTATGCGGCGTATACCGTGGGAGTGACCCACTTTGACGCGTCGCTTGGGGGAATCGGAGGGTGTCCGTTTGCCCCAAACGCAACGGGCAACATCGCAACGGAGGACCTTGGCTACATGTTCGGTCGTATGGGTCTGGAGACCGGTCTCGATCTCGAACAGCTCATGGGTACCAGCCGATGGTTGGAAGGTCCGCTCGGCAAACAGATCCCGGCTCTCCTGCCCCGGGCAGGCCTCTTTCCGGTCACCTACCCCTAGCTGGCTGTCGCCGAAAGGCCGACCGCTACCCTTTTCCCATGATCGAACCATCCGTGGCTGAGCTCCGTCGTCGGGTCGGCGTGAAATGGACCAGATTTGATGATGACGTCGTTCCCGCCTGGGTCGCGGATATGGATTTTCCTCCGGCGGCTGTCATCGTCGAAGAGGTCCAGGCCTTTCTCGCCGGCGGCGATTGGGGTTACATGAACCGCGACTATTACCAGCGCCTCATCGAGGCCGGTCGGTCGTGGTATCAAGACCATCACGGGTGGGCACCCTCTGCCCCCAATAGCCGGGTAGTTCTCGATGTCATGCAAGGGGTTGCTGCGGCGATCCAAGCATTTACCCTGCCTGGCGAGGGCGTGATCATCACGACGCCTGTTTACCACCCGTTCGGGTGGGCGATCGAGTCGAGTAATCGCTTGATCGTGGAGGCGCCACTTACGAGCAGACAAGATGGATTCCGGATTACCAAGGCCGCCTTGGAGGAAGCCGTCGACCGCGGAGGTCGATTGCTGTTGCTCTGTAATCCCCACAACCCAACAGGGAGAGTTTTTTCGGCTCAGGAGTTGGCGATCGTCGCCGAGGTGGCCGCGGCGGCCGACTTGGTTGTTGTGAGCGATGAGATTCATGCCGATCTGGTCTATGAGCCATATCGCCATATCCCGGTGGCTGCGCTCGGACCGACGATTTCGGAACGGACCGTGTTGATCACCTCACCATCCAAAGCGTTCAATCTGGCCGGGGTCGGTTGCGCCATGACGTGTTTTGGAACTGCGGAACTGGCAGAGAAGTTCGATGCATTGCCTACTTCGCTTCTCGGCCATCCGACCGCCACGGGGCTGCGTGCCAGCTCGGCCGCCTGGGAGTCCGGTGGTCCCTGGCTTGGCGAGCTCCGAACCTTGCTTGCCAAAAACCGGGAGACCGTGACGGCCTGGGTACAGGATGATCGTCGAGTCGGCTTCCGACCACCCGAAGCAACCTACCTGGCCTGGCTCGACTTCCGAACCCACAACTGGTCGGTGGAACCACACGAGCGCCTCCTCGCAAAAGCCCGGGTGGCGCTCAGCGAGGGAACTCAGTTCGGAACGGGCGGCGCCGGACACGCCCGCCTCAATTTCGGGACCTATCCATCCGTCCTCGAAAACATCCTCGGGCGCGTGGCGGATGCGCTGGCGCCGACCAAACTGGTTCTGTAAAACCTACGGGCCGGGGAAGGCCAGCTTAAACCGGTGGGCCAACCCGACGTTCCCGCTTGTGACCAAGTCGCCAACGGGTACCCGGCCGAGGATGAAACCCAGTAGGTCATGATCTGGACCTTCGATCACGCACTCGGTGGTGGCGTTGGCGGTCTTGATCGTCCATGCTTCGTGCGATGTCGTCGCCCGCAAGTGCCAGACCCCCCGAACGCTGTGGTCGGCGTCCTCACGGCTGCGGTGGTGTTGTACGAGCCAGGCAATCCGAAGTGGGAGAGCCGCGGCGATGAACAATTCGGACACGTCGAAACCAGGGCCATCGAAACCAAAGTCGGAGGTGTGTACCTCAACTTCCATCCAGCGCAACATGAGCAGGCGGGTCAGCCGGACGTCGTGGGTTCCATTGAGAATGAAGGGAGTCTCCCAGTCGAATTCGCTTAAACCGGACCACATGCGGTCGAGTTCTTCAACGGCGACCATCAGCTCCTTTCGCAAGAGGTCGGTTGGCATATGGTTGCCACGTTTGATCGACTCGGCCCGTTCCTCCGGACCACGCAAGTACGTGGATGTTGCACCTTCGGCGAGTGCTTCGTCGGTCATCCGCACCAAGGCCCGGCCAACGTATGCCAGGTGAGTGATGAGGTTGGCGCGTGACCAGTTGGGGAGTAGCGAAGGGGCTTGCACCGACTCGTGCGTTAGGCCCTCGAGTTGATCAAGAAGGTGCTGATTGGCGCGCTGAAGGGCGAGCACTGCAACACGTGCATCCTCGGCGGGCAGATCGGGCGTCCGATTCACAGGTCCTCTTGGTTCTCCGTTACTCACTATTCGACTCCAGCAATAGAAACTTGAGGGAAAGTGCACTGCCGGTTGCAGATATCGACCGGGAAATGCGCGAGGATGCAGGTATGAAGATCTCACGTATTATTTTGGGAGCTGCCGCCGCAGCCGGGGCAGCTCATTTGGCGGTTACGTCCATGGCCCGCACCCTCGAGAAGAAGCCTGATCCATACCAGCCTGAAGAACTGTCCCACCAGGTACCCGGTGAGGTCGGGTGGCTGGAGCGGGTCGACGGCACCCGACTACGCACCTTTGAAGCGGGCACCGGTCCCACCGTTGTTTTGGCACACGATTACGCCCTTTCATCGATGAGCTGGAACGTGGTTGCCGAACGACTCGTGGCGACCGGACACCGGGTCATCACGTTCGACCAGCGGGGCCACGGCCAATCGACCATCGGGACCGATGGTATTGGTTCATCCCCGATGGCAGCCGATTATCGGGCCTTGATCGACCACTTCGAAGTTTCCAACGGGGTACTGGTCGGTCACTCGATGGGTTCGTTTCTGGCACTTCAATACCTGATCGATCATGCGGACCACGCCCGGGGCCATCTGCGCGGCGCGGTCCTGGTGTCGCCAACGTACGGTGCCCTGGGGCGTGATCCTCTGGGTAAAGCACGGACCAGGGTCATGAAGTATCCGCTGGCAGCCACGGTGCTTTCGAATCGCATTTACGGACGGGTGGCGCTCACCGATGCGTTCGGAACTGCTTCCCCGTCCCTGGTCGAGGCTCTTCAGGCTGAACTGGGCAGCGCCGACTATGCCCAGATATTTCCAGCGGTCGACATGATGGTTGACGAAGACCTTTCACCTCGGATCGCGGAGATCGAGTTACCGGTTTCGGTCATCACCGGGAGCGAGGATCGAACGACCCCGCCCGTCCAGGCGCGCCTGATCGCGGCCAACCTCCTCCATGGTGAACTGGTCTGGCTCGATGGCTGTGGCCACATGCTCAATTGGGAGGCTGTTGACGAAATCGTCCGTCGCGTCGAAGATCGAATTCTCGTTCGATAGGGAACATCGGCGCCTGAGCTGGTGTTTGAACGAGCAGCCAACCGCCCGATAGCGGGAAAGGACCTCCAACATGTTTGGTAAAACGAAAGCGACGATCGACCCGCAGACAGCCTTGCCGGGGCGTACTGAAGCCGTGGATGTTCCGCTGGCGCATTTTGTCAACGGGCACCGTCTTGAGCCTCCTTTTCCGGATGGGATCAGAACCGTGGTTGTGGCGATGGGCTGCTTTTGGGGTGCCGAACGGATTTTCTGGAAGCTCGATGGGGTCTATTCGACAGCCGTCGGATACGCCGGTGGTTACACGCCCAACCCGACCTACCGCGAGGTGTGTACCGGCCAGACCGGACACACTGAGGTCGTGCTGGTTGCCTACGACCCCGGTCAAATCAGCTTCGAGTCGATCCTGAAAGCGTTCTGGGAAGGTCACGATCCGACCCAGGGGATGCGGCAAGGCAACGACGTTGGGACGCAGTATCGGTCGGCCGTATACGTCGCGGACGCCGGTGAGTTGGCGATGGTTGAAGCCTCGCGGGACGCCTATCAAGCCGAGCTGACCGCGGCGGGGTACGGGGCAATCACGACGGATATCGAGATCGCCGGACCGTTTTTCTACGCCGAGGACTACCACCAGCAGTACCTCGCCAAGAATGTGAACGGATACTGCGGCATCGGCGGCACCGGTGTCTCGTGTCCGACCGGGCTGGCGGCCAGCTAGCCCGGCGGCTAGCCGTTGTTGATCAAGTCGACCGTGTAGTCGATCAGGAATTGCTGATCGAAGTCGTCTGACAACTCGACTGGCACGTCGGGGGTAAGTCCCGTTATACCGTAATTGTTCCCATCGGGAGTTACCCAACGGGCGATGGTCACCTTGAGCGCTCCGCCATTGCTGAGAAGAAACTGGCGCTGCACGGTGTTCTTGCCGAAGCTGTTCTCCCCGATGATGGTCGCCCGGCCGGTGTCTTGAAGGGCACCGGCGACGACCTCGGAAGCAGAGGCGCTGCCACGGTTGATGAGCACATAGACTTTCACCGATTCATCCGTCGCGACCCCGCCCGGAAGAGCCAAAAACTCGATGGTTTCGCCGGGTGCTTCGGTGGACAAGATTAGGCCGTCTCCGATGAACTCGGAGGCGATTTCCACGGAGGCGTCGAGCAATCCACCCGGGTTGTACTGAAGGTCGAAGATAATGTTCTCGGCCCCCGCATCGAGAAGCTTGACGAGCCCATCGTGGATTAGCTCGGGACTGGTTGCCGTGAACTGGGCCAGGCTCAGGTAACCGATGGTGTCGCTCAGCATGTCCGCCTCGACAATCGGTACGACGATCGGTGCCCGCTCGATGGTGATGTCCTGGACTTCGCCATCCCGCTCGACACCGAGAAGAACCTCGGATCCGGCGGGTCCGCGGACCTGAAGAACCACAGCATCAACCGATTGACCCTCTACTGATTCGCCGTTTACTGCAACGATGTAGTCGCCCGGCAGGATGCCGGCCGCTTCGGCCGGACTACCTTCGAGCGGAGTGACGATTTCAAGCTTGCAGGTCGGACTCAGATCATTGCAGATGATGTCGGTGTCATCGACGGGCTCAAGGTTGGTTCCCTGGACCAATGCGCCGATGCCCTCGATCTGACCGGAATTGGAGCTGCGAAAAGCCTCAAATGCCTCAGGGGGAAGATAGGTGGAGTTCGGATCGTCGAGGGCGAAATCCATGAGGCCCCGCACAGCTGCCTCGACCAGGGCGTCGCCCGGGATGTCGTTGTTGGCTTCTTCGGCAAATACGGTACAGAAATCGGCGAAGTCGTCGGTCGGCGTCGCACACTGAACCTCCTGGGGAGCCGTTCCGATGGCTTCTCCACCATACTCCTGCATTCCTTCGATGGCCCCGGCGGCGAGGTCAGCCGGGGCCAGTGGGTCCACAAAGCTGGTGGTCAAGATGTCATACGCTTCGCAGAACATCTTGAACTGGTCGGTTTCGTGGTCGCAGTCGGTAAGAACAAGATTGTCGGGGGCGGCCGTTTCGGTCGCGGCAGTCGACGGCGTGGTCGGGGCGATGGACGGCGAGGTGGTGGTCACGGCGGTGGTTGTCACACTGGTTTGCGCCGTCTCGGCGCCAACACAGGCCGCGGCCAGAATGGCCAGGAGCACGAACAGGGAGGTCAAACGGTTCATAAAGACTATTCAACCTGAAGTTGGGGACTATCTGGTGTTATCGGCTAACCGCTGAAGGTGTCGCAGAGGTTAAGGTCGCCCGAGTTGTAGCCCGTCAGGAACCAGTCGACCCGTTGCTGGGACGAGCCGTGGGTCCATGACTCGGGGTCGATGCGACCTGTCGAAGCCTGTTGGACTCGATCGTCACCTACCGCTTCGGCCGCTGCGATGCCCTCCTCGAGATCGCCGATTTCGAGTTCGACGGCACCAACGTCGTCGGTCAGTTGATTGGCGTCATGGGCCCAGATACCGGCGAAACAGTCCGCCTGAAGTTCCATGGCGATTGAGAGTTGGTTGGCGTTGGCGGGATCGTTTTGCTGGGCGGTGCGCACATCGTCGTTGATGCCCTCAAGTGTCTGGATATGGTGGCCAACTTCGTGGGCGATCACATAAGCCTGAGCGAAGTCTCCTGGCGCCCCGAATTCGTTGCCAAGGGTCTGGAAGAAACCCAAATCCAGGTACATGGTCTGGTCGAGTGGGCAGTAGTGCGGTCCGACCCGGGCGTCAGCACCACCGCAACCCGAATTCGTGTAACCGTCGAAAATGACCAGCTTGGTTGGTTGGTAGGTCGCACCAGCCGCCGCGTACCGGCGAGCCCAGATGTCCTGGGTATTGTCGGTGATGGCGCACATGAACTGGACGAGCTCGGAGTTATCGAGGGCGCAGTTGGATGGTGCCGCCGTTTGGGACTGGTCGGGAGCGGCGGTCGGGGTCACGGTCGCACTGTCGGTTCCGAGTCCACCGCCCATACAGACGCTGAGGACCACGATAAGAATGAGGATCGGTAAACCCATTTTGCCGATCGGGAGGCTGCCTCCGCCGCCAGACCCGCCAGATGGAAAGCCCATCGAACCGCTGCTTCTGGTGGCTTGCCGGCCGCGCCGGTTCTCGACGTACCTGCCGGATGTGGGTTTCCATTTGACCATGACGCCTCAGTTGGCCGGTCGATCGATGAACAGAACCTGTATCGGCGATTCGATATCGGGATGGAGTGAGCGGTGAACCGTACATGAATGGGCGGCTCGCTCGAACAGCTTCGCAATTTTTGGATCGTTTGTCGTGGCCACTTCGATATCTACTGCCAGCCGGACGATTCGTTTCGGGTCGACGCCGAGCTCCTTGTGGACGGTGATAGAGATGGCATCCAAGGGGATGCCATGTCGGACAGCCAGGGGCTCAAGCGAAGAGCTGATGCATGATCCGAGGCCGGCCCCGATCAGATCGGTTGACGAAAACGTACTTCCACCACCCCCGAATTCGGGAGAAACGTCTGTGTGGAGGATCGTTCCGGTTTTACCGTCGGTGATCTGGGTGCGTCCGCCGCCGATTGGCCGACTGGTTGTTGAGCTCATGGTGAGACTTTACCCGCTGAGGGGTATTCTCAGTCCATGGTTCGTTTGATCGTCTCATAGATCCGATCGACCGAAGGGATGGTCAGGTCTTCGAGGTTCTCCGCCGACGGCAACGGAATATGCGGCGTCGAGATTCTGATGACAGGCCCATCAAGATTCCAAAAGGCTTCCTCACCCACCAGTGAGGCGATTTCGGCGCCCCAGCCACATAAGCGGGGGTTCTCTTCGACGGTGTACAGACGTCCGGTCTTCTCGACTGAGCCGAGGATCGTCTGGGTGTCGAGCGGAACCAGCGATCGTAGATCGATGACTTCGGCCGAGATGCCTTCGGCGGCCAAACGTTCGGCGGCCTCCATCGCCCTTGGCACCATGAGTGCCAATGCGGCGATGGTGCAGTCCGTACCCTCGCGCAGGACCTTGGCGGTTCCGAGCGTGTCGATGATCTCGCCGTCGGGAACTTCGGCTTTGGTGGCCAACAGCGACTTGTGTTCAAAGAACACCACCGGGTCGGGATCACGGATCGCCGCGGCCAGGAGCCCGACCACGTCGCCGGGATTCGATGGGGCCACGACCTTGAGGCCGGGGATCATCATGCACCAGTTCTCGACGCTTTGACTGTGCTGGGCCCCGAAGCGAGACCCGCCCCCGTTATGGGTGCGGACGACGACTGGTACGGTCATTTGCCCGCCGGTCATGTACCGGCTCTTCGCCATCTCATTGGCAAGGATGTCGAAGCACACAGCGATGAAATCGGAGAACATGATTTCGGCGATGACCGGGATCCCGGTCATCGCCGCACCCATGGCCGCGCCAAGAATGGCCTGTTCGGAGATGGGGGTATCACGAATCCGGCTCGGCCCGAATTCGTCGAGTAGGCCAACGGTCGTCTTGAAGACACCGCCTGCTCCGGCGATGTCTTCACCCAGCATCACGAGCATCGGGTCACGCCGCATCTCCTGGGCGATCCCTCGGGCCACTGCCTCCCGATAACTCAGTTCCGCCATGCTGATCCTCCGTTTGCCCAAAGGTCGGTCATTGCCGACTCCGGCGCCGGAGCGCCTCCTGCCTTGGCGAATTCGGTGGCTTCGTCCACCCGCCCCGCCACTGACTGCTGGATCGTGGCCAGGTCGCCTTCGGAGACTCCGAGTCGTAGGAGACGTTGGTGATAGATGGGAATCGGGTCATGGTCGAGCCATGCCTCAACTTCCTCGGCCGGCCGGTACTTTCCCGGGTCGGCCCGGCTGTGACCACCGTGCCGATAGGTCACGGCCTCGACCAGGGAAGGGCCCGCTCCCCGGCGGGCTTTCGACAGCGCGTCCTGCGCAGCGAGATAGACCGCGTCGGCATCGTTGCCGTCCACCACGATTCGCTCCAGCCCGTAGGCCGAAGCCCGGTCGGCGGCCGGATGATCGACGGCCGTGATCAAGTCGGACGGGGTGTACTCCATGTACAGGTTGTTCTCGCACACGAACACGATCGGCAAATTCCAGATCACCGCGAAGTTGAGCGCTTCATGGAATGCCCCGATGTTGGTGGCGCCGTCACCGAAGAAGGCGACCGTGACCTGGTCGGTTCCCCGAATCTGGGCCGACCATGCTGTTCCATTGGCGATGCACAGGTGCGCACCAATGATGGCGTAGCTGCCCATCATGTTGTGCTCCACCGAGGTCAGGTGCATCGATCCACCCTTGCCCTGCAAGATGCCGTTCTCGCGGCCGAGTAGCTCAGCCATCACTGGACCGAGCGGTGCGCCTTTCGAGAGGGTGTGTGCGTGGCCCCGATAGGTGGCGAATACGTAGTCGTCTGGTTGCATGGCTTGACCGAATCCAGCCGAAATGGCTTCCATACCAAGCGAAAGATGGCTCGTGCCCTTGACCAGGTTCTGCATGAACAAGTCATAGGCCCGCTTCTCGAACTGGCGGAGAACGTGCTGGCGTTCGTACAACTCCAAGCGTACGTCGGCCGGGATGTCAGCTTCATCCATGGCTGGATCGGTGGGCATGGGTGGGCGCGCCGGACGCGTCGCGTAATCGAGCAGCGTCGGGTCGTCGGCGGCCGAGTCGTTGAAGGGCCTAGTACTCATTGGCGACCATGAGCTCTTCGCATGGGAACAGCGTAATGATGCGCGGACCGTCGGCCGTTACGACGATTTCTTCTTCGATCCGGGCCGCCGATCGTCCGTCCTTGGCCGGAGCATAGGTTTCCAGAGCGAAGACCATGCCTTCTTTGATTTCGACCGGGTCGTCGAGCGAGTTCAGGCGACTCACGATGGGGCGCTCATGCAATCCCACCCCGACGCCGTGTCCGAACTGAAGGCCAAAGGCGTCCATCTCGTCCTCGAAACCGAACTCGGTGGCTTCCGGCCAGACCCTGGCAATGTCGGCGGTGGTTTTACCTACCTGGACCTGATCGATCGCCGCGTCCATCCATTCGCGCGACTGCTTGAAGGCGTCTCGATGGGCCTGGCTGGCGCGACCAACTGCGAACGTCCGGTAATAACACGTCCGGTAGCCGTTGTAGACGTGGATGATGTCGAAGTACGCCTGGTCGCCTGGACGGATGAGCCGATCCGAGAAAACATGCGGATGCGGGCTGCATCGTTCGCCGGCGATCGAGTTAATGGCTTCGACGAACTCTGATCCCATCTCGAATAGGCGGCCGTGAGCGAGGGCGACGACGTCGGATTCCCGGACCCCGGGTTTGAGGAACTCGAAGATGTCCTGGTAGACGCCGTCGACCATCGCGCATGCTTGCGTGAGCAGCATGATCTCGTCCTGGTTCTTGATCTCCCTGGCCATCATCATGGCCTGCTGGCCGTCGGTAACGTTGAGACCTTCCGCCTGCAATGCCATGAATACGCCGGTTTCTGCCATGTCGACACCGAGTGGTTCGCCTTCTACTCCGGCTTCCCGAAGGGCGGCGGCGATCTCCTCGGCGGCCCGTTCATGGAGGCCGCTGTTGGGGCCGATAGCTCCCTGAAGGCCGGTGTTTCCAGCCAGAGAATTAGTTTTGTCATAGAGGGACGGCAACTGAAGTCGGTGAGCCTTGGCCGCCGATCCAAAGTCCCAGATCTTTGGCTGACCTTCGCGGGTGACCAGAGCCCACCGCTCGCCCTTGTTGAACGCCCAATAGCCGATGGTCGTGCTGGTGGTGTAGCGGATATTCGACGTCTCGAACAGCAATAGAGCGCCGAGGTTGTGAGCGTCGAGTTGCTCGCGGACGCGGGCCAATCGATAGGAACGAAGCCGTTCCCAGTTGACGCGCTCTTCCCAGTCGACCGACATGGTTCCGGGGGCGGGGGTTGTTGCGACCGGGAAGTCTCCCATGAGTGTTTCTCCAGGTAGGATGCAATCGTTTGCATAAGGTTAGCGAATCTGGAGAGGGTATGAGTCGGCCGGGTGGTAGTAAGTGAAGTATGACGTAGCGGTAATTGGGGCGGGGATAGTAGGCCTGGCGTCGGCGAGCGCCGTCACCAAACGTTTTCCAGGTGCCTCGGTTGTCGTGATTGACAAGGAACCGACCATCGGGTTCCACCAGACCGGTCACAACAGCGGGGTCTTGCACTCGGGGTTGTACTACAAGCCAGGATCGCTCAAAGCTGATCTGTGTGTGCGGGGCCAGCGAGCCATGGTCGAGTTCTGCGAGACCGAGGGCCTGCCATTCAAGCGCTCTGGCAAGCTGGTTGTTGCCACCGACCCAAGCCAGATCCCGGCCATGGAAGAATTGTTGGCTCGTGGGACCGCCAACGGCCTCCGGGGACTACGCCGGATTGATGCCGACGAGATCAAGGAGTACGAACCCCACTGCGGTGGTGTCGCTGCCCTTCACGTACCCGAGTCCGGCGTCGCCGATTATCAAGCGGTGGCAGTTCGTCTGGCTGAGAAATTGTCGGGGGACATCAAGCTGGGTCAACCCGTCGAGAGGATCCGATCCGGTACGAGCGGGGTTGAGATTGACACTCCCGGAGGCACGATCGGGGCACGGGCGATGATCGCCTGCGCCGGGTTGCACGCCGATCGGGTGGCCGCCATGTCAGGACTGGAGACGCCCGGGCGGGTAGTGCCCTTCCGCGGTGAGTATTACCAATTGACTGAGGCCGCCTCGTCGCTCATCAATGGCCTCATCTATCCGGTCCCCGACCCCCGGTTCCCCTGGTTGGGGGTCCACTTCACCCGACGGGTCGACGGTCGGGTCGAGGTCGGTCCCAACGCCGTCCTGGCGATGGGACGTGAGCACTACCGGGGAGTTCGCCCCGAATTCGGTGAGTTGGCTCGCACGTTTGCCTATGGCGGATTTATGAAGCTCGCCGCCAAGTATTGGAAGACCGGGGCGATGGAGGTGTGGCGCTCAGCTCGCAGTTCGACCTATGCAAAAACGGCTACGAAACTCGTTCCGGAGATCCGCGGCGAACATCTCGAACCCGGAGGCGCCGGCGTGCGAGCCCAGATCGTCATGCCAGATGGCAGCCTCCAGGACGACTTCTCGATGATCAAAACGGACAACGCCATCCATGTGCTCAACGCCCCCAGCCCGGCTGCCACCAGCTCTCTCGCCATTGGCGACCACATCGCCAACCTGATGCAAGGACTGCTCTAGGAGTTGGCCTTGCATCGGCGAGGGTGGGCCGAGCTAGCTGAAGAGCCTCTCGGCGTTGCCGCTGAGAATCATCGCTTCCTGCTCGGCAGTCAGTCCGGCTGATTTGATGAAGGCCACCGGGTCGTCGTCGCCCATCTCGAACGGGTAATCGGTTCCCAGCAGGATGTGGTCGGCGCCCATGACCTCGACCAGGTACCGCAACGCCCCGGCGTCGTGGACAACGGTGTCGAGATACATCTGCTTAAGGTACGCACGGGGCGGCTTGGAGATGTTCTTGGCGGTCAGGCCGGGCTTCATCTCATAACCTTTGTCGAGGCGGCCGATCTGGTATGGCATGAACCCGCCGCCATGAACCACGCAGAACTTGAGGTCAGGGAATCGTTCGAATACGCCCGAGAAGATGAGGCCGGCCATGGCAATCGTGGACTCGGCAGGTCGGGCGACCATGTTCTCCATGAAGTATTTGCTCATGTCGACTCCGGTGAGCGGAGTCATCGGGTGCAGCAGAACGAAAGCTTCCTTTTCCTCGGCCGCGGCCCAGAACGGGTCGAGATCTAAGCGGTCTATGTAGGCCCCGTCCACGGTGGTGGCCAGCTCCACGCCTGCCATGCCCAACTCATCCATGGCGTAGTTGAGCGCATCAACGGACGCGTCGGTGTTCTGGAGCGGCATCGTTCCGATGGTCCGGAACCGTTCCGGTGCCCTGGCGGCTTCTCCGGCCAGAGCCTCGTTGTGGATGCGGGAGTAGGCGACCGCCTGGTCGGTTGGCAGCTCATAGGCGGTGAGGTCGATCCATCCCGCCAGTACCTGTACGTCAACTCCTTGCCGATCCATGGCGGCCAGTCGGGCATCGAGGTCGGTCAAGTCGGGGCGGAGTGGCTGGGAGACCGCTCGCCCCGCCATCTCGACGGATGTGCCACGTTCGGCTTGAACCAGCTTGATGCCGGTTGACGGGTCGGCCGTCTCCAGCCAGGAACGAAACTCGGAAGGAATGCAATGGGCATGTACGTCAATGATCATGGATACGACTGTACCCGGTCGAACAAAGCGCCCGCAATCGATTGCAGGAACATCTTCGTCCGTGTAGCTTCGAGAGTATGCCGTCAGTTATCAAAGCTTCTGCGCTTCCCACCCACGATTCCACTCGAGATGGTCGAAAACGGATCGATCTGGTTACCGAGGAGATGTTCGGTTTCACCGACTTGCGGGCCGACTACATCCTCTATCAACCAGGAGATACCGCCGCCGCCCACTATCACGTCGGGGCCCGACACGTTTGGTTCATAGCCGAGGGTCGGGGAATTCTCCATTTGGACGACGAGCAACACGAGCTTGCCACGGGGGATGTTTGTACGGCCGGCGATGGTGAGGTTCACTGGTTTGAGGCGGTCGGAGACGAACCGTTCGGGTTCTACGAACTATGGGTGCCGGCTCCGGTCGAAACCGTCTGGGTCGTCCCGGATGACATATGAACATGGGAGCCCACTACGTGAGTTCACGTAGAATCGAAGACGAGCGCCTCATCACCGGGAACGGAACGTACGTGTCCGATCTCGTGCCTGCCGACGCTCTGTTCTGCGCGTTTGTCCGCAGCCCGAGCGCCCATGGGGTCATCAAGGAAATCGACCTCGATGAGGTTCGCTCGTCGCCCGGGGTGGTGGCCGTGTTCACCGCCGAAGATCTCGACCTCAACGACATTCCCGGAGTCACCGGCCGCGGTCCCGCTGCCGAACCCATGACGCGCCCACCATTGGCCAGGACCAGGGTTCGATATGTTGGCGACCCGGTGGCGGTGGTTGTTGCCGAGTCGGCTCGCCAGGCCGCCGACGCAGCCGACCTGGCCTGGGTTGAGGTCGATGAACTCCCCGTCGAGCTCGTGCCAGGCGAGAACCGGGCGATCCTGTTTGAAGGAACTGATTCCAACCTCGTCGAGGAAGTGTTCATCGAAGGTGGACTTCCTGCTCCTCCCGCGGAGATTTCGGTGACCGTCGAGGTGAATCACCAGCGGTTGGCACCGGTATCGATGGAGACCCAGGCGATCCTGGCGGCTCCGGAAGACGGGGGCGTGCATGTGTGGTGCAGCCACCAAGCACCTCACAAACTCAAGGGCCAGATCTCCACGTTCATGGGGATCGAGCGGGTGCGAGTCACAGTGCCCGATGTGGGCGGTGCCTTTGGCATGAAGGGCTCGATGTTCCCCGAGTATCTCGTGGTGGTGGCTGCTGCCATGCGCCTGAGTCGACCGGTGGCTTGGATTCAGCGGCGACCGGATCAGTTCACCGGTGGCACCCACGGCCGTGCCCAGCGTCATGTCGTCACTCTGGAAGGGACTGCCGACGGGCGCCTCACCAGGGCGATGTTCGAATTATGGGCTGAGACCGGAGCATACCCGCACGACGGCTCGGCGGTTCCAACGTTCGGGCGTCTGGTGGCCACCGGCATGTACGACATCCCGCGGGTTGAGATCCATGCTCGAACCGTTGTAACGAACATGGCGCCGACCGCCCCATACCGGGGTGCCGGGAGGCCGGAGGCGGCTCTGACCATTGAGCGCGGCATCGATGCATTTGCGAAGGCGGCCGGACTCGATCCGATCGAGGTGCGGATCCGGAATGCCGTTCGGGAGTTTCCGTATACGACTGCGGCCGGCGCCATCTACGACTCGGGCGACTATGTGGCCGCCATCGAATTGGCCAGGTCGATGTTTGACATGGACGCAATACGCGATCAGCAGCAGCAGCGCCTGGCAACCGGCGACGCCCTCCTCGGTATGGGTTTTGGAGCCTTCGTCGAGCGAGCGGGCGGAGCGGTTGAATCATGGGAGTATGCAGCCGTCGAGGTTGATCCGATATCCGAAGAGGTCGTGATTCGAACCGGTTCCACCGACGGTGGGGGGCAAGGACACAAGACCGTCTGGTCACAGGTGGCTCGCGACGTCTTCGGTATCGAGGAGATCCGGGTCATTGCCGGTGACACCGACGAGGTGCCGTCCGGGATGGGAACCTTTGCGTCTCGGTCAGCCCAGATCGGTGCCAGTGGCGTACATCGGATGGCCCTGAAAGTGTTGGAGCTGGCTAGAGAGCGCGCCGCCAAACACCTGGAAGCTTCTCCGCATGATCTGCGATATGACCAGGGCGTCTTCTCGGTGGCAGGCTCGCCTGATAGTGAGGTGTCACTCTGGGACCTGGCGAGGGATGAGCCTTTGGAAAGCGATGAGAAGTTCCAGCCAGGATCCCAGACCTTCCCGTATGGGGTACATGCGGCGGTGGTTGAAGTGCTTCCCGAAACAGGCGAGGTGCGGGTGCTCGATATTGTCGCCGTTGACGATTGTGGACGGGTGCTCAATCCGATGATCGTCCAGGGCCAACTGCACGGGTCGATGGCTCAAGGACTCGGTCAGGCGCTCTGGGAAGAGGTGCTGTATGACGAAGAGGGCCAGCCGCTCACGACGTCGTTGCTCGCCTACCTCATCCCGGACTCGACATCGCTGCCTGCCATTCGGTCCGATCGCCTGGAACACCCCGCCCCCTCGAATCCGCTTGGTGTGAAGGGCTCCGGGGAGGCAGGCTGTATCGGCCTTCCCCCGGCCATCCTCAACGCGGCGCTCGACGCACTCGCCCCGCTGGGGGTTACCGACCTCCAACTTCCTCTCCGGCCTCAAAAAGTGTGGCAGGCAATTCAGGATGCCAGAGCCAGTGTCTGATCAAATCGTGCGGGGGGCGGCGGTCCAAGCCGCTCCGGTGTTTTTGGATAAACGGGCCACGCTGGAAAAAGCGGTTTCCCTCATCGAAGAGGCCGGGGCCGGCGGCGCTCAGATCGTCGGATTCCCGGAGGGGTTCATCCCTGCTCATCCGATCTGGTTTCATTTTCACTCGGGCACCGACCGGCCCGCTACCAAACTCTCAACGGAACTGTTCAAGAACTCGCTTGAAGTACCCGGACCGGAGATCCAGGTACTTGCGGAGGCGGCCGCCCGTGCGGGTACGTATGTTGTCATGGGAGTTTGTGAGAAGCGGCCAGGGACGTTCGGGACCATGTACAACACCCAGGTGTTCATCAGCCCGACAACCGGGTATGTCGGAAAGCACCAGAAGCTGGTCCCGACTGTCGGAGAGCGTTTGGTGCACGCGCCTGGTGGCCCCGAGACCTTCGGGGTGTTCGATAGTCCGTTTGGTCCGGTCTCCGGTCTCATGTGTGGTGAGAACTCCAACCCGCTGGCTATTTTTGCTCTTACGTCTGACGCCACCCGTATTCATGTGATGGCCTGGCCGAATCATTTCCCCAAGCCGGCGCTGCCCATGCCGGATATTTCCCTAACCGCGGCGCGGGCTTTCGCCCAGATGTCCAAGGCGTGGGTCATCAGCGCATCGGCCGTCGTGAATGATCGCATCCGGGACATGGTTCCCTTGCGTGATGAGGATCGAGAGTTTTTGATGCGAGACGACATTGGCGGCGGCTCGTGCATTGTTGCCCCGAATACGACCGTGGTGGCCGGCCCGGCAATCGGCAACGAGGAGTTGATTCTCTATGCAGACATGGACCTGGATGCGGGAATCACGATGAAACTCCGCCACGACCTGGCCGGTCATTACAACCGGCCTGATGTGTTTCGTCTTCTGGTCAATCGGGCACCGGCCCCGTTGCTTCTTGAAGCGACCAGTGAGCAATTGGAGCGGGCATCCATCGATTACGGAGAATTACTTGCGTTGGACACACCGCAAGAAGAAGAGGAGTAGCCATGGTCAAGTTCGCCATCAAGACCCCACCCCAACACACGACCTGGTCGGACATGTTGGAGATCTGGCAGGCAGCCGATGAGATGGAGGTGTTTCATTCGGCGTGGAACTTCGATCATTTCTATCCAATACATGGGGATCCGAATGGACCCTGCCTTGAGGGGTGGACGACCCTCATTGCGTTGACCCAGGCGACGAAGCGGCTGCGAGTTGGTTGCATGGTCCACGGTATGCACTACCGCCACCCGGCAGTGACCGCCAACATGGCTGCCACCCTTGACATCGTCTCGGGTGGGCGGCTCAATCTTGGCTTGGGAGCCGGGTGGTTTGAAATCGAGTCTGCTGCCTATGGCCTCGAATTGGGCACGATCAAAGAACGAATGGACCGGTTCGACGAAGGGGTGGCGGTCATCAAGTCACTGCTGGCCAACGAATCGACCACCTTTGATGGCGCGTTCTATCAGTTGAAAGATGCTCGCTGTGAACCCAAAGGACCGCAGTCACCCGATGTCCCGATCATGATTGGCGGTGGTGGCGAGAAGCGGACCCTCCGGACTGTGGCGCGGCACGCCACGATGTGGGACGCGCTCGGTATCGAAGTCGACGCTTGGAAGGCCAAACGGGAGATTCTCTATGCCCATTGCGCCGAGGTGGGTCGGGACCCGTCCGAAATAGAGACGTCGGTCCATGTGATGTTTGCGCCGGACGCCGACCCTAATGAGCTAGCGGACAAGGCCATGGTGCGCGCCGAAGCGGGCGTCGATCATGTTGTGTTCAGTATGCGGGCGCCCTTGTCTGTGAAGCACATAGAGCCGCTGGCCGTCGCCCTGGCAGCGGTCACGTAGCGGAGTCTCGCCGCGAGTTGTTGAGCCTCAGTCCGCTGCGGTCTCCAAAGCATCGTAGGCGGCGCTGTTGAGAAGGGCTGCTACTACTGATACGCACGCCGATATCTGGTCACGCGTGACAATCAGGGGGGGCAGAAACGCAAGAACGTTTCCGAAATGACCCCCGGGGTACAGAAGTAGCCCCCGTTGGACGGCCAGGTGACTGACCGCCCGAGCGACCGGCAGAGGGATCCGGTCGTTGCGGTCGGACACGAGTTCGGCGGCCACCATGAGCCCCTGGCCTCGAATGGTGCCGACGTTCCGGTGATCACCGACCACGGCTCGCAGTTGAGCCTGGAAGTAGTCGCCGAGATCCCGAGCCTGTTTTGAAACATCGAACGATTCGTATACTTCGAGTGCGGCAAGTGCTGAGGCGCAGGACACAAGGTTGCCGGCATAGGTGCTCGATTCGGTTCCGACTGGATTCGATTCGCTGATCGAGGCACTGACGAGGCATCCCGCCAACGGGAGTCCGGCAGAGAGAGACTTGCCGACCACGATGATATCGGGATCGACGTTGTCGTCGCGTTGGTAGGCGAACAGGGAACCCGTTCTGTGAAATCCGCTCATGACTTCATCAGCGATCAGCAGGATGCCATGACGCGTGCAGATGTCTCGCAGCCCCGACATGAACCCGGCCGGAACCGGGATCATGCCACCGTTGCCCTGCACAGATTCGATGATCACGGCTCCTACCGGCATCCACCCCGAAGCCGGATCACCCAACTGCTGATCGAGGAGCGCCAACGTCGTATCTGAAATCTGTTGCGGGTCGGTCCCGAACGGCGATCGATATGGGTCCGGAAACGGTAGATGGATTGCCCCGGCCAGGAGGGTGCCCAATCCGGCACGTTGCGACTGACGTCCCATGAGGGTGAGCGCTCCCATGGTCCGGCCGTGAAACCCCCCGGAAAACGCCACGATCCCTTGCCGTCCGGTGGCGCGACGAGTCATCTTCAAAGCGACTTCGACTGCCTCGGAACCCGACGCGGCGAGCATGACTCGATAGTCGCCGGCGACGAGGCCCGCCATCTTCTCCACCAAATCGGTGCGCGTAGTCGACCCGATGGACATGGCCTGCTGCCCGCGCCCGACCTGGGTGCGGACCGCTTCGACGAGGGCCGGATGGGAGTGCCCGAGATTGAGCGAGCCGAATCCCGCCACCATATCCAAGAATCGATTGCCATCCGGGTCGGTAATGACTGCACCTTCGGCATGGTCCAGGACGATGGGATCGTCGCCAAGGCCGTACGTCAGTCCGGCCCCCGCCTCGACGGCGCTGAGGCGCTTGAGGATTTGGCGGGTTCGGGGTCCGGGATGTGGAGTTGTTATGGCTGGTGCGTCCATCATGAACGTACGCCTCCCTGGTTGGTACCTGTTGTTTTCACGTTACGCCCGCCAGAGACCACGTGGAACCTGGTGGAGTTGCTCGACGCCGGTTTTCGTGATGAGGACCAGTTGTCCGGTCTGCACTCCGGCTAACTCGTCGGGGGTGATGACGTTGGGTTGGACCACCACAGTCATCCCGGCTTCGAATACCACCTCGGTGAGGGGACCGTTCATCCGGCTGGCGGACCCAACAATGGGTTGGAAGTAGCCGCCGCCAAACCCATGCACAAGGTCGTCATAGATGGTGAACCCGGCTGCCTCGATCACGGAGGCAGCCTCGATGACCTGGGCGGCGGTCGCCCCGTCGACAAGTACGTCGGTCACGGCGTCGAAGGCCGCGTCGGCTACGTCGTGCAGCTTGACGTAAAGATCGGTTGGCTCGGCTCCGATGGTCATGGAGCGCAGAACCTGACCTGGATACCCCCACCAGGAGGCGCTGATTTCGGTGGTGAGGATGTCCCCGGCGGCAATCGTACGGGTCGTCGGATATTGGGCAGGGACACATCGGTCTGGCGACGACATGCTCGTGACGCCGAAGTAGTGGATGTGGTTGGTGCCGCCCTCTGCCAAATAGGCGGCTTCGACGATGGCCCCCAGGTCCTGTTCGGTCATGCCGGGGAGGACAGTTTCGCGCAGCGAGGTAATCGCCTGGTCGGATAACCTGGCCCCCAGTCGAAGCCAGTCGATCTCTTCGGCTGATTTGATCATTCGCAACCGGGTGTACGCGCCATCGAGGTCAATGAGCGTACCTACTGCAGCTTTGAGTACGGCATGCATTTTGTACCCGATCGGTCCGATCAGTCCGACCCGGCGGCTTCCGTGCAGGTCTTCGCTCACCGTTTGAGTCGTGGACGGACCGCCCCACTGGACTTCAGCGTCCTTGGCAAGTATTCGGGCGGTAGGTACATGGTTGTAGAACTGGATGTAAAGGTGGTCGGTTCGTCCTGGTCGGATGATGAGAGCTGCTTCGCGGGTGACCGGCCACTCGCTTATCCATTGGATGGCGGACCCGGCCCGGTTGGCCCCGTAGACGACGATGGCATCCAGTTCGTATTCGTCGATCAGACTTTCGATGGCGAGTCGCCTCCGTAGCATCTCTTCGGTTGAGAATCGTGGGTAGTTCTGCACGGCGCCGCCCTCTTGGTCAATTACAATCGATTGCAGTCAATCTACTGGAGGCTCGATGGCCGATTACGATTTTGTGGTGGCCGGGGCCGGTCACAACAGTCTCATTACTGCTGCATACCTTGCCAAAGCCGGATATTCGTGCGTGGTTCTCGACGCCCGTGAGATTCCCGGCGGAGGGGCATCAACCGAAGAGATACTTGGCTCAGGCTACTGGGTCGACACATGCTCAACCGGGCACACGCTCATCCAGGTGAATCCGTTGATCCGCAACGATGAGCTCGGTCTGGTGAGCAAATACGGGTTGAGCTACGTCGATCCGGACCCCGTTGCTCAGGTGGCATTCCCCGACGGCGAACCGTTCACGATGTGGCTTGACCTTGACCGCACCTGCGAGGAAATCGCCCGCTTTTCGGAGAAGGATGCCGAGGCCTACCGGCGCCTGGTCGCCGAGTACGACGAGGTCAAAACCCTCATCGGTCAGGTCCGGTTTCGACCGGTCGGGTTTGGCCCATCGGCCGAGGAGTTGCTTGCTTCCCATCCGCGTGGGGACGTCTGGCAGCGTCGGTCGATGCTGACGGCTCGTGACATCATTTTGCGCGAATTCGAGTCACCCCACATGCGGGCGTTCATGGGATGGATTTCGCTGCAGACCGCCGTCCCGCTCGACGCTCCTGGTTCGGGAATCCTGGCGTATTCGATTGTGAGCGCCCGGCAGGCTCGTAGTTGGTCGTTACCGGTTGGGGGGTCAGGCAAGCTCATCGATGCGCTGGTCGGATACCTCGAAGACGCCGGGGCCACCATTCTCTGCAATCGTATGGTGTCCGAGCTGATCCTGGAAGGCGACCGATGTGTTGGGGTGCGCACGACCGAGGGTGAAGAGTTCCGGGCCACCAAGGGGGTCGTGTCAACGATCCACGTCAAGAAGCTCCTGGAGATGGCCCCCGCCGAAGCCTGGGGGGAGGGTTTCACCTACGGCGTTGAGACGTTCCATCCTGGTACGCCCTTTTTTGCCGGCTACTTCGCCACAACGGCCCCCCCGGTGTTTCCGACTCCCGATGGTGGGCGCTCGGCGGTCTCGGCCGGCCTGGCCCCGTGGATCGAAGACGCTGTCCAGCAAGGTCGCGACGTCTACGACGGCAAGTTCGTCAAGAATCCCGGGTGGCTGTTGGCCGCCACTCCCACGTTGGTTGACCGTGGTCGGGCTCCGGAAGGCACCCACACCGTCAAGCTTGTCACGTTCAATACCTATGACGCCGACGGACGCGGTCCCGAGCATTGGGACGAGATCAAGGAAGCAGAGATGGACAAGTTGCTTGATCATTTCCGTAAGTTCGTGCCGACGTTCACCGACGATGTCATCACTGCCCGTCTGGTGAAGTCCCCACTCGACTTCGAGCGTATGAATCCACACATGGTTGGTGGCACTCCACACGGCGGCGATCGTGGTTTGATCTTCTCTGGTAGCCAGCGTCCGGCGCCCGGTTGGGCACAACACCGCATGCCGATTGCCGGTCTCTATCAGACCGGCGGTACCACTCACCCGGGTGGTTCGATCACCGGTGCTCCCGGGCGCAACGCCGCCATGGTGATTCTTCACGACCTGGGAACCACCATCGAGGAAGTCCTCTAAGGCCAAGAGAATGGGAGCCCGATGGGCTCCCATTCTCTAGCTTGGGGAATTGCTTTTAGTAGTTGGCGACGTTCTCTTTGCCGGACGAGAAGTCGGCTGCCGGGTTGGCATCGAGCCCGAGGGCCGCTTGCGCAACATGCAGTCCAGACACATCCGTGTAGTCCCGCCATGGAACTCCGTCGCGAACGTTGCCGAACGGCGTAAGGAAATCCATCCAGGTGTCCATTTCAACCGGATCGAACCCGAGATCCTGCGTCATGATCGTCGCGTCCAGGTCGAACACGGAATAGGCCTCCTCGGGGAAGTCGATCTCCCAGTCGTCGTTCAAGATCTGGCGTACTTCCTCGAAGTTGTCCACCGTCTTGCAGAACTGCTGTGCCTTGATATAGGCATGGGCCCACGCTGCCGGGAAGTTCGGATCTTCGTCGATCTTGCTCTGGAGCATTCCGAAGCCACCCTGAGGGGAGTTCAAGAAGTCCTGGAAGAGGGCACTTCCGCCGACTTGCTCGGCCAACGGGATATGGCGTGGGAAGGCGATGGTTGCGTCGAGCGTTCCTGCCAGCATCAACGTGACCCAGTCGTTTGATCCACCGGTCGTATTGATGAACTCAACGTCGGTCTGCCAGTCAAGGCCGAGTTGCTCGAGCATGTACTTGCAGAGCGCTTCGTTGACCTGACCCTCGCGACCGCCGCCGACCTTCTTGCCTGCCAGGTTGTCGGCTGTGATGCCGGCATTGGCGATCAGCACCAACGGCTGCGCGCCGAGGTTGATGTTGATCATCTTGAGGCCCTGTGGGTCGCCGCTGGTGGTTGCCTTGTCTTCGAAGTCATACAAGACGTCCGAGTCGAACAACGACAGATGGTACGAGCCACCAATCGTTGGAGCGATCGGGTCGTCGGCGTCGTTGATGTCGAGCGGCTCGGTGATTCCGACCTCTTCGAAGAAGCCTTTGGTCTGGCCGATATACAGAGGAGCCCGCAAGACCCGGTTCGGGTTGTTGTACCCGACGGTCACCTTGCTGATCGTGGTGGTCGGAATGCTCATTCCAGCCGTGGTCGTTGGGCTCGCTCCGGCGGCGGTCGTTGGCGTAGCTCCGGCGGCGGTCGTTGGCGTAGCTCCGGCCGCAGTTGTGCCTGGTGCGGCGGCCGCGGTAGTTGTCGTTGAATCACTTGCTCCGCAAGCCGCGAGCGCTATTCCGCCCAGAGCCACCCCGGAGTAACTAAGGAACTTCCGACGGGATAGTTCCCCGAGCATTCTTTGTTGTGCTGTTTCCTTCTTATCTTTCACATTTCCTCCTAGTACATCAGGTCTTGGAAACCTGTCTCCATGGTGCGATTTTTGCTTCCATCGACCTCGTTCCTTGTACAAGGATGAGGGCGAAAACTGCCAAGCTCATCAACGACGCATACGTTAATGCAGAGTTGAAAGCGCTTGCTGATCTGAAGATGAGCCATCCTAGACCGCCGAGCGTGCTGGCGCCGGTCAGGAACTCAACGATGACCACCCCGATAAGTCCGCGGCTCAGGCTGAGCTGGATCCCTGACACGACGAACGGAAGGGTGTACGGAAGGACGACCTTTTTATAGATCTGAGCTCGACCAGCTCCGAAAACTCGAGCCGCGTTGATGAGGGACTGTTCGGTGGTCTTAACGCCCGCCCAGGTGTTGATGATGACCGGGAAAATGGCAGTCAGGATGATCAGGGCGTATTTGATGGATTCGCCGATACCCATGATCATGACCAGCGGTGCATAGATGGCAAGTCGTGGAAGTGAAGACAGCGTCCACACGTACGGGCTGAGGATGGCGTCTACCCACTTGAATCCGCCCATGGCCAGGCCGATGGGTATGCCGATTCCGATGGCGATGACCATCGAGATGGCGTAACGTTGCAGCGATTCCCAGGCGTTTCTGGCGATAACGAAGTCCCGCAGCAGCTCAAAACTGGTTCCATCGTCGGCCTGGCCTCCGAGCCAACCGATCTTGAGGGCCCTGAGGGTGTCGGTGAACGTCGGGAAGATGAGATGTGGGCCGATGACCTCGAAATGCGCCAGGAGCTGCCAGATGATAAAGAAGATCGTCAGATTGATGACGGTCACGATGGCGAACCGGTAGCGAGTCCAGATACGAGCCCAGGTCCACTCGGCGTCTTTGATGCGAGGCTGGGCGGTCAGGGCCGCCCCGTCCGTGCTCTTCTTGTTACCTGGTTCTTGTGAATCGACTTTTTGGGTCATGATCAGATCCCTGGGTCCATGGTGGTTGCCGGACTGGTTGACAGGCGATCCAGCCTGGGGTCGCCTGTTGTTTCGCTGTCGTCGTGGTGGGCATCCTGGGCACCGAGTGCCTCATCTTTCACCAAATTCCACAGATGTTCTCTCAGTTCGCCGTACCGGGGGTGACTGGTGATCTCGCCCTCGGCCAGGCGGGGTCGCTCCATGTCCACTTCGACGATTTCACGAACCTTGCCTGGCCGGTTCGAGATGACCGCGATGCGATCACCGAGTGCGATGGCCTCATCGATGCTGTGGGTGATGAATACAACCGTTTGTCCGGCGTTCATGACAAGCGCCTCCAGCTGAGCCTGAAGGACCTCGCGCGTCATGGCGTCGACCGCCCCGAACGGTTCGTCGGCCAGCAGCACCTTTGGTTGCGTGACCATGGCCCGAGCCAAACCGACTCGTTGGCGCATGCCACCGGAGAGTTCGTATGGGAAGGACTTCTCGAACCCGACGAGTCCGACATCTTCGATGATGTCCTGCACCTTCTCGGCTACCTCGGCCTTGGAGAAGTTGTGCGGTCGAAGCTCGAAGGGAAGCTGAATGTTGTGCTCGACGGTACGCCACGGCATGATCGCATAGTCCTGGAATACCATCGACCGATCCTCACCTGGTCCATCGATCGGTTTGCCGTCGAACGTCACGGTCCCTGCCCACGGCTTTACCAGCCCGGCTATGACGTTGACGAAGGTGGTCTTGCCACATCCGGAAGGACCGACGAGCACCAGGAACTCGCCTTCGTGAACGGTAAGTGACACTCCTTCGAGGGCGGTGAGCAGTTTTCGCTCTCGCTCAAGTTCGTAGCCGGCAGTCATTGAGTCGGCCACGATTAGGGGGCGGCGAGCCTGTCCTGTCGCTGTCACGCCACTTATCCTCCTGCCGCTATGGCCATTCGGGGGTTTTCCGCAATCGATTGCAGCCCACCCTACAACGTTTCCAACTGCACCACGAGGAAAATCGGATGTTTTTCAAATCCCGAACAGTCGCCTGGCATTGCCGAGCAGAATCTTGGAGCGGACTTCCGGCTTTATCGGAAGCTCGTCGAACTCGCGCATCCACCGGTCTATGCCCACGACCGGCCAATCGGTGCCGAAGAGGACCTGATCCTGAAGCAACGAGTTGGCGTAGTGGACGACTTCGGCCGGAAAGTACTTCGGGGCGAAGCCACTCAGGTCGATCCAGACATTCGACTTGTGCCAGGCAACCGCCAACGTTTCCTGGTGATATGGCCAACCCGGGTGGGCATGAATGATCTGGAGCTCCGGGAAGTCGGCGGCCATGTCATCCAGGTAGGGGATCGGTCGGACGTTCTCGAGGCGATACCCCATGCCTCCAGGACGACCGGCACCTGATCCGGCGAACCCCATATGAAACATGACCACGAGTCCGAGTTCCTGGCAAACCTCCCAGATTGGATACACCTTTGGATCGTTCATGAAGAACTTCTGGCGCGACGGGTTCAGCTCCCCGACCCCTTTGATCGCGAACTCTGAGTGGCAGCGGCGAATTTCTGCGACTGCCTTGGCGGGTTGGTGCGGGTCGATGCCGGCGAACGGGATGAAGACGTCCGGGTGATTCGATACTGCCTGACCGATGAGGTCGTTGGGTGCCCCTTTGACGCCGGACGTCGATTCGTCGTCAGAGTTGCAGAGCACCGCCATCATCTTGCGGTCCCGATACATGTCGGCCTGTTCTGCGAACGAAACGGGCTGGCGTTCCTTGCCGAAGTGTTCACCCATCTGCCGACGGCGGGCGCCCATCGCGGCCAGGAACTCTTCAGTCTGCGGGTGGGTATGGACGTCGATCGCTACGACGTCACTCATCAACATGGTTTATTCGTTTCGGTCAAATCACACCTGCTTCTCGCAGTCGCCCGATGGCGGCGCTGTCATATCCGATTTCGGAGAGCAGTTCGTCGGTGTGCTCACCATGGTCGGGGGCAGGCGGTTCTACCCGGAGAGGGGTTCCGTCCATCTCGATGGGGGGACCGACCTGCCGCAGCGGTCGTTGATCCTTCATGTCGATCTCATGGATCATCCGCAGCTGACTGACCTGGGGGTCGTTGAACATGGTTTCGATTTCATTGATCGGACCGTGCGGTACATCGGCCGCCGCCAGCAGATCAAACCATTCTGCCCGGGTCTTCGTAAGCGCCACATCCTTGAGGAGCGCATCGAGATCGGCATAGTTGTTGTGCCGGTCGTCGCGAGACATGAACCGGGGGTCGGTCTGCAAGTCCGGCTTTCCAATCACATTGGTCAAGGCGACCCAGAACTTGTTGGGAACGGATAGGTGGATGACGAACGAAAGCTCGTCCATGGACACGAGTCCGTACGCTTGGGCCCGGCGCTGCCGGGTGTTGTTGAGCGTGATCTCGCCCTGATCGAGAAAGCTTGAACCTGGCTCGGCGAGGAAGCCGATGGTCGAGCGCAGCATGGAGGCGTCGATGAACTGGCCGTGACCGGTTCTCTCCCTGGAGAAGAGAGCGGCCAGGATGCCTTGCGTGGCATGGGTGCCGGCCAGCAGATCGGAGAAGGCCGGCCCGACCGGTTGAGGATGTTGGGGGTCGAGGATCTGGCTGAACAGTCCCCCCATCGCCGAGATAACCGTGTCATAGGCGGCTCGATCGACCATCGGACCCTTCGAGCCGAAACCGGAGATTGAGCAATAGATGAGTCGGGGGTTGCGGGCCCGCAGAACGTCCCACCCGATTCCGAGGCGATCCAAGACCCCCGGGCGGAAGTTCTCAAGAACCACGTCTGCCGTATCGGCCAGCTTTAGAAAGACCTCGGTTGCCTCGGGGCGTTTGAGGTCGAGGGTGATGCCCCGCTTGGTGCGGTTATAGACGGCGAACTGCGGGCTGTGTGAGCGGTCACCGGCTTGCCAATACCGCATCGGGTCGCCTCGATCGGGTTCTTCGACCTTGATCACGTCGGCGCCCATCTCTCCGAGCGCCTTGCCGGCGTAAGGGGCTGCGATGTAGCGCGAGAGCTCGAGGACCCGGATGCCGGCCAACGCACCGCCGTTCACGGTTGTTCCTCCAGACCGGTGGGAACCGTGTCACGGATCACGACGCCATTGAGACGGATCTGTTCATAGATAGGCACCGCTTTGGCGACCAGATTGGTGACCGGGCAACGGGCATTCGCCTCGTCGGCCATAGCCAGCACCGCCTCCGTTGCCGACGGACTCGTAACGTTGGCTTCGATGATGATCCACTGTGGGTTGGGAGGAACCTCGCCGACCTTGTGCTCCCCGCGCATGTCCATGTACGTGTGGACGTCGATCTCCAGCTCCTCGATCTCCACATCGGCCAGTGCGGCTCCCTTGGCGAACCACACTTGCTGGCAGAAGGCGATCGAGGAGAGGAAGTAGCGCAGCGGACTCGGAGCCCGGCTGGTGCCGGCTCGCCCATCGGATTCGTCGCATTCGAAGGAGAACTCTTTGTCGTATTGGATGAAATCGGAACGTGCGTGAACGTTGTGGACGAGCGTCGTCTTGACCAATGGCCGCACGTGTCCGGCGCTCGGATCGTCTTCGAGGAGGCGAGCGGTATCCGCTACGTTTTCTCTGAGCTTGGCGTTGTCGACCCGGATGCGACCCTCCTCGGTTGGTTTCGATCCTACGTTGGCTTGATCCGAAATGCCCGGTTCCCCGGTGTTCGCCCGGCGAGCGGATCTTCGCGTATCTGGCTGGTTAGTCTCATGGCTAAGGAGGCCATCATGCCAAACATCAGCTACCCGCCGCCAGATTCGCTGCCCCCGGATGACCGTGACCTACTTGAGCATGCCCGATGGAATGGGACGCCTCGCCCGGAAAGCCAGTCGATCCGGTCGCACGTTCCGGCGGTGCTCCACACATTTACGAACGCCTGGCGGGAAACGTTCATTGAGGGAGTGCTCGACCATTCGGTCAAGGAACTGTGCCGGGTGTACGTATCGCAATCGATTGAATGTGACTACTGAGGGGTCCAACGGTCCGTCCAGGGTGGACGGCAAGGACTTACCGAATCCGATTATGACGAATTGCTTCGGTTTGAGGATTCGGATCGATTCGATGATCGCCAGAAGGCGGCCCTCCGCTACACGAGCGCCATCCTCTGGGACTCCAGCATCGCCGATGACGATCTGTGGGCGCAGCTACACGCTTACTTCACCGAGCCCGAACTTGTCGAGCTGGGCTTCTTCATCGCCTTGACGAGCGGTCAGCAGCGATGGATCAAAACGTTGGGGATTGGACATCGTGAGGTGTTGGGTGACACTCAGGTAGGTTTGGCGGCCGCAGACAGCGAATAAGGAGCAGGAAAATGGGTATCGACCCTGAAGCGGTGCGAATTACCGAGATGACTCCCGACCATGGGGAGGTCGAGTTGACGTTCGTCGAAACGTGGGATGGTCTCTACGCCCCGGTTGGATTACGGACGCCCGATGGACCGGGGCCGTTTCCTCTCATCCTGTTGGCATCTGGGAATGGTGGCGAAGGCATGGCCTGGATCCGTGATGCGATGCGGAATCGCGGTTGGACCATGGATCGTCTCGTCGAGGCCGGGTACGCCTGTGCCTGGATTCGCTATCGCACCGAAGTCGAACTCGGGTACCACAATGGTGGCCCGTTGGTCAGGGACGCTCGACAGGGTCGTGAAATGTTCAACCGGTCGCCCCTCGAGTATGAGGACGAGATCGCCATCATCGAGTACTTCAACGCAGATCCGCGGTTTTCCGGCGTCGGGTTGATTGGCATGAGTCACGGCGGTGAGATGGTCATGAAGATTTGCTCGGAGTATCACGGGGCGCTCGTCGGCGTGGCCAGCGAACCCGCCTCACATGAATACCTCGCTCTGAATCCGGACCACACGGCCCCCATGAATGAAGAAACGCACATGCGCAACATCGAAGACATGCAAATGGCGGAGGTCGAGAAGGTACGAGGCCGGATCGACATGGATATCGCTCGCGCCAGGGTGTCCGGCATTCAAACCCCAATCCTCGTGATGGGACGCGAAACCGACCACCTGCAAGGCATATTCAGGACTACCTACGACATGCTGGCCGAAGCAGGCAAAGACTGTGAATGGGTGTCGTGGGATCATGACCTGCACGGTTACGTGTACCCGATGCGCGGAGCCGACGGCGAATACGAGGTCAATGACGTTCAGCGCCAGGCTGTGGCCGGGGTCATCGCCTACCTTGATCGATACATGAAGTGACCGACCGGGTCCCCAAAGGGGTAAAGGTCCTGATCGGTGCCATATTCCTGTCACGAGTTGGACAGGCCGCGCTTGTGGCGATCGTCGGTCTACAGATCTATCAGATCACCGGGCGAGAACTCGACCTCGGACTCCTTGGTCTGGTGCAGTTCGTTCCGGTCTTCTTCTTGTCGCCGGCGGCAGGGTTCCTGTCCGATCGTTTTGATCGACGCAAGGTGTATGCGTTTGGACTGATTGCGCAGATGCTGGTGTCGCTCGGTCTGGTCAGGTACTCCTTGTCCGAGCCGACCAGCGTGGCCCCTGCTTTTGTTCTCATGGGTCTTTTTGGAGCCGGTCGGGCGCTGGTGGCTCCGTCTGGTTGGGCGCTGCCCTTTGACCTATCGCCGCCGAGTGTTGTAAGCAGGGTCGTCGCCATCCGGTCCGGGTCGTTCCAGGTTGCAACGATTGTTGGTCCTGTGGCCGCCGCGGTTCTGTACGAGCGGAACTCGGCCCTACCGTACCTCGCGGCGGCCATCTTTTACGTGGCGTCCATGGGCGCCCTGTTCTTCGTGCCGAAGCCGACAACGATGAAGATGAGCCAGGCAACGACGCCCCGAGCTGCCATCCGGGACGCCTTTGAAGGACTGCGGTTCATTCGACGCACTCCCACGGTGCTCGGGATCATGACTCTTGACCTGTTCGCGGTGCTGCTTGGAGGAGCGGTTGCCTTGCTTCCGGCGATCGCCGACGAACGCCTCGGAGTGGGAGTTGTCGAGTTCGGGTGGCTACGAGCATCGATTGCCATAGGCGCGCTCGGCATGGCCACCATCCTGGCAGTCCGCCCGATGAGACGACATGCAGGCCCAAAGATGCTCGTTGCTGTCTTCATATTTGGACTTGCCACGATCGTGCTCGGTGTCACAACCAACTTTGTTGTCGCCCTGGTCGCTCTGGCCGTACTCGGGGCGGCCGACGTTGTTTCGGTGGTGGTCCGTTCCTCGGTGACTCCGCTCGCTACGCCTGAGCATATGCGGGGCCGGGTCCTAGCCACTGAGAGCGTTTTCATTGGCGGGTCCAATGAGCTGGGTGCCGTCGAGTCAGGATTAGTCGGGCAGTGGCTTGGCGCCTCGCTGGCGGTGATTACCGGCGGGATCGGGACGCTTCTGATCGTCGTTCTCTGGTGGAGACTCTTTCCGGCACTGCGCGGGATTGACCGTGTCCAGGACGTGGTACCCGAGGTCCTGGGTGGACCTCAGTCACCGCCCTAGCGGTTGGATGAACGCCAGCCCCGATACCGGCACGCGAGGCCCACTCATGTGTAGTCTCGCAACCCATGGCAGATCCGAGAATTGAAGCAGCAATTTCACATTGGGCGCCCCGATACGTTGAGAATGGTGTGCCGGTCGGCGACTTTCTGGAGGTGACCGGTTCGATCGACTCGTGGGACGAGTGGTGCTCGGCCTGGTCGGCTTGTGGTGCGATTCACGAGGCCGAAGGAGACCGGGCGCTGTCGCAGGGGCGGACTCGCAGCGCAGCAGTCCATTTCAACACCGCGGCGGTTTGCTATCACTTCGGGAAGTTCTTGTTCACTCACGACCTCGTCCAGATGAAGGCCGCCCATCAGGGGGCCATTCGGGCCCATCGCAAAGCACATCCGCTCTTTGCCGAACCGGTCGAACGACTTGAGATTCCGTTCGGTGACGGCCCGCCTCTCGTCGGCAACCTTCGTAAGCCAATTGGTATCGAGAACCCACCGATCGTGCTCATGATGCCTGGTCTGGATTCGGCCAAGGAAGAACTCTCGACCAACGAACAGTTCTATCTCGATCGGGGCATGGCCACGTTCACGATGGATGGGCCAGGACAAGGCGAGTCGGAGTTCGATTACCCGATCACCCCGACCTACGAGGTGGCAGCTGCTGCCGCCATCGATGTGCTGGAGGCGAGGGACGATCTCGATACCGACCGTCTCGGGGCGTGGGGGGTCAGCATGGGCGGCTTCTATGTGGTTCGGGCTGCCTGTTTCGAGAAGCGGATCAAGGCTTTGGTTTCCCTGTCGGGGCCGTTCCGGGTGGTGGACTCGTGGGACATCCTTCCGCCGATGTCGCTGGAGACGTGGCGGGTTCGAACTCATTCCGAAACCCTTGATGAAGCGTATCCGAAGGCCGAACTGTTGGATCTCACCGAGGTCATCCATCAGGTCACCTGCCCGGCCTACATCATGGGGGGCGATCAGGACCGGATCGTCCCACCGGCGGCGGCTCGCGAGATGGCAGAGGGTATTACCGGTCCGGTCACCCTGAACATCATCAAGGGGGGTAACCACGTGGCGTCGAACAAGGCGTATCTGTACCGTCACGATGCCGCCGACTGGATGGCCAGGCAACTTGGGGCCAGAGGCTGATGGATGTCTGAGCTGGTCGCGATCCTCGGGGTTCCTCACAATCCGCTCCTCAAGCGAGCCATGCAGGCGGGGATAGATGACGACTTGCGCGCCACCCATGAGAACTTTCAGGATTTCCGCGGCCGCCTTGAGGACGCCCGGCCTGACGTCCTGATCATGGTCGGTTCAGACCACTTCCGGAAGTTCTTCTATGACAACTCGCCGGCGTTCATGATCGGCAAGGCGTCCCGGTTTCAAGGAACCCACCCCAACGAGATCAGGACGTTCGGGCTCGATCCGATGGAGGTGCCAGGGGACGTCGAGATGGCCACATCACTGTTGGGTACCAAGTACCTCAACAGCGACTCCATCGACTTCGGCTTTTCGAATGAGTGGCTGATCGACCATGGATGGACGGTCCCGCTGTGGTTCCTGCGGCCCCAGTACGACATTCCGATTGTTCCGATTCACACAAATACCAACATGCCACCGCTGCCCGGGCCGCGGCGGTTTGCCGCTCTCGGGCAATACCTTCGAGAAACCATTGCCACCGATGGAGCCGACAAACGCGTTGCCATCATTGCCACCGGGCACCTCGCGACCGATATTGGCGGACCCCGCCAGTTCCTCGGTGGGGATTCACCGGATCCCGAGTTCGACGCCGATGCGGTGGCGTGGATGGCGAGTGGGGATATCGATGTTGCCATCGATGGGTGTCAGTTCGATCGACTCGCGTCGGCAGGCAATGTCACATTGCAGTTTCTTAACTTGCTCGTCGGGCTTGCGGCCGCCAATCGAGTCCCGGACTTCGCAGAGGGCACCGCCTCGCGATTTGCGCCCGGCCCGTTTTTCTACTGGGACATGAAGGACCAACCATGAGCCGGTTCGACATCAACAAGTTCATGATGTTTGTGGATGGGACGACCGAAGCGCTCAACGAGTTCTGCATCGATCGGGAAGGCTTCGTGGCCAGGTGGGTTGGAGCCGCGGAAGAATCTGTGCGACCGGTCCCCGACGGCGGATCCCTGTCAACCGACGAGCAAGCCGCCCTGGTCGGCCTCGATGTCGGGACCTTGTACGAGATGGGAGCGCACCCGTACATTCTTTTGCATTTCGCCAGGGCTGTCGAGGTGGACTTCAACGGAATCGCCTTCCCTGAGTTTGATCGCGCATACAAAGAGGCCGTCACGCCGCACGGCTACCCCAACTTTGCGACGTAGCCATGGACGGCCGGGAGAGCGCCCTCATCGTTGCGGTACCCGCAGCCGAGAGAGTGGTCGGACTCCTACGAAACAACCTGGCTAGTTCGGCGCCGCTCGGGGTTCCCGCCCACATCACCGTGCTCTACCCGTTCATGCCGCCAGACCTGCTGAATGACGACGTGCTCGGCGATCTGGCGACCATGTTCGCGCCGGTTCCACCCTTCAAGTTGAGTCTGGCATCGGTCGGTTGGTTCACCACCGAAGTGGTGTATTTAGTGCCGCAACCCGAGGCTGTCTTCAAGCGTCTTACGGCAATGGTCTGGGAGCGATGGCCGGAGTGGCCACCCTACGGCGGATTGCATCCAAATCCGACTCCCCACCTCACGGTCGGCGACAGCGAGGATTATTCGTCGATGGTCGAAGCTGCTGCGGCTATCGAGGCACTGCTCCCCGTCGAAACGACCGTCTCTGAGGTCGACCTGATCTCCGGAGATGCCACCCCTGGCTCCTGGGCCCGGATCGCCAGCTTCACCCTCGGCGATGGGTAGTCAGTCTCGCAAGCCAAGATCGGGACCGGAGACACATGGTGCTTCTTCCCTATCCATTGGTGTGACTCTCGGGTAGTGCGTTTGGGGGAAGCTTCTTCAAGGGAAGTGCCTTCGGGCTGATCGCCCGGGGTTCTTAGGGTGGTTGGGGTTTGTTGGTGTAGGT
>JAENVV010000165.1 GCA_016650365.1 Acidimicrobiia bacterium | reverse complement strand
CATCGACCGTCGGCCCGATCCGGGGTCATGTCTGTGACGTTGCTCGGGGTCGGGGTCACCCCGCTGACCCTCGGTCTCCTATTCTCCATACCGTGGCTCGCCTGGCTCGGGGGAGGTCTGGTCGCCGGAGGTTTGTGCGCTCACATCGTGTCGTTTGTCTCATCGGTTCGGCACCGCCACCGTAAACTTGAGCTTCTCCATGGTTTCTTGTTCGTGTCCACGACCTTTCTGGTGGTGGCGCTCCTGCTCGGCGGATCAGCGGCCGGCCTCCCGATGGGCCCGGCGTTGCGGACCCGACTGGTAACTGCCGAAGTGGCATCCCTGATGGCCTGGCTGTCCCTGGCGGTCATCGGCCATGCCCACAAAATTGTACCGTTCATCGTCTATACGGCACTGCGGTCGAGGGGTATTCGAAACCACCCGTCGGGCCGTCCGCTGCTCTTTGGAGACCTTTACCGAAAACGTCCTGCCTGGGTCACACTCGCACTTGCCGGAGGAGGTTTCCTTGCCCTGATCGCCGGAATCATCGGCGAGTCTGAAAGCGCGGTCGCCTCGGCTGGACTGTTGGTGGCTACGAGTGGCCTGGTCACCACCCTCAATCTGACACTAAGTCCCAGATTGATTTCACGGGCAGCCTCAAGGCAGGATCGCCCGCTTTCCGACCTCAACCCGGACACCGTAATCGCCCCAACCTGAAAGGATCGAACATGACCATTCTCCCAACCGAACCAATCCGCCGCGAGCATCGTGAACTCTTACCCACCATCCAGGAATTGGAACAGGCTGCTGCCGGGGTGGGCGGGTGGAGCGTCGAGATTGCGACCGACCGGCTCCGTCACATCGTCGAGTTCCTTGAGCATCACCTTATTCCCCACGCCGCCGCCGAGGAGGAGGTCCTCTACCCGGCAGTAGATCAGCTGACCGGCGCGGTGACTGCCACCGCGACGATGCGGGTTGATCACCAAGAAATCGCCTCGCGCACCGCCCGGCTCGCCGCCTCGGTCGTCGCAGCTCTCGATGGCTGGCCCAACGACGAGCAGGCTGGGGACATAGCCCGGCAACTTAGTGCCCTGGCAGGGATCATCGTGCTCCACTTTCGCAAGGAAGAGGAAGTACTGCTTCCCATTCTCGACTCGGTGCTCTCTTTGGAAGAGGCCGAAGCACTCTTCGAAAGTATGAACCACGACGCCCACCAACACGCATGACCACCCCATCTACATCCCCCGATGTCGTTGCGGCCGCCTACCGGGCGCTGCAGAACGTCTGGGATCCCGAACTGGGGCTCGACGTCGTCACCATGGGCCTGATCTATGACGTCCGGGTCGACGAATCCGGATTGGTCGTCGACATGACCTTGACCACTCCGGGATGCCCGGTATCGGAACAGCTTCCCCAGGAGGCCGGGCAGGCAGTCCGCCGGGCATTACCCCAGATCCCAGTTCAGGTGAACCTCGTCTGGGACCCACCGTGGAGCCCGGAACGGATGTCGACTGACGTGCTGGGCCGGTTTCGCTGAGATGGAGATCCCGACCGTTACGCCGACACCGGACAGGATTCGTCAAATGAGCCGACGAGGGCGAAGGCTCCGCCCAGATGGGACGACTCTGTGGGAGGAGGATTGGGATGTGTGAGTATTGTGATTGTCGAAGGATCCCCGAGATTGCCGAACTCGGTGAGGAGCATGAATACATCACGGAGCTGGCCGACGAGGTAGAGATCCGGGCCAGTGGCGGAGCGCCGGCCCGGATGGCTGCTTTGGTCCGCCTTCGTGAAGCCTTGACCTTCCACGCCCAACGCGAGGAGCGAGGTATCTTTGCCGAAGGTATGGTGGCCGGATTGAAGAACTATTACATCGAGGACCTCGAAGATGACCATCGACGCTTTGTGGAAGCGTTGAGCGACCCGGCCCTCGACGGGGTGGAACTTCAGGCCTTGCTAGACGACCTTCACCGTCACATCGCCATCGAGGAATATGACGTTTTCCCGGCCGCAGCCAAGCGTCTGTCCGATGAGCAGTGGCAGTCCATCGCTCTGGCGAATACTCTCGCATGACCCTGATCCATCAGGTCGATGGTGACAAAGCCGGGATCGGACAGAACCGATCGGGATCGGCTTGGGGATGGTTCGGGTGAAGGGGCGGCAGTGAGGAATTGCCCGTGGGGTTCTTGCGAGAGTCGACGCTCGCCCGGTTACCTCGGAGGAGGTAGGCCGACTAACCGGTTCGATCCCAGTATCGCCCACTTCGGGATCCCTTGTGTTTGTTGGGGTTTCTAGGTGAGTCCCCTTCCTTGATTCCTGTTTTGGGATCGTCGCGTCCACATGAAATGGGTCCCAGAGCGGGTCCGAGGTGTCGGCGGCGTTTCGGTCGAGGCCTTCGTAGAGGTGGCTGGAGGCGTCCAGGACGGTCTTGACGCTGGTGTGTCCCAGGCGAGGCGATGACGGTCATGGAGAAAGGTTTGATCATCAGGGCCGGTACATATTGGGTCCGGCACCAGGGGATGTGGGCAGATTCCCGGTCAGCGTCAGATCAGGTGAGGTTGTCCTCGACAGGTGAGAGTGGTGGGGCCATCAGAATCTGGAGGCGGCGCTGCCGTTAGGCCCTATTCAACCACTAAGGGGTGAAGATGTGTCTGGTGGAAGGAAGATGGCAGTGGGCGGCGGCGATTTCAGTTGGTGGACGACCGAGTTTGGGGAAGTGGTCTTCCCATTTTGGGAGTGTAGTTCGGAGCTGTCAGACCTGTGCTGCATGGACCATTGTCGTTTTATGGCCTGCGCGTGGACTGAGGTAGACGCCGGCTATCTGAGTG